>JANXNM010000062.1 GCA_025354065.1 Synechococcales cyanobacterium 340R_concoct_173_sub
GCGGAAAGACCTAGGCAAGCCATAGAGTGATCATGCCATCGATCGAACCCAATAGCAAAACAAAATTCTAAGTTCTCGAACCGATCGTCATCAAAACATCCAAATAAACCAGAAAAAAGGGATTGCAACGATCGTCACAACCCCAAAACTCGAATTAATCAATCTAGCGTTTATAAGGAATATCAGAGAAGCCAAGCTCCACTAGCTGGGCATAAGCTTTCTTACCCAACACTCGCGTCGCCTGCTGACTCTTCAACACCTGAACCAACAACGGAACTGACATTTCAGGCTGATTCAAAGCCCGATGAACTAAGGCTAATTGGAAGGTCGAATCATCACGCTTTTGAGCCGCCTCAACCGCCTTATCTCGGCTATTATTGGAAATCGGAGTATCAATCCCAGCAAACACCGCCGAAAGATCTTGATAGAAATTTGAGACTTGATTAAACAAATTACGCGCTTCTTTCAATTTAGTTTGCGCTAGAGCATAATTTCCTGCCGCCACTGCCATTTCTGCCTCCTTCATCAAATTCGTTCCACCCGCCAAACTGACTAATGCTAATTCAGACGTTGTAGGTATAGTTGCGACAGGAGATGGAGCGGTTGTTGACATACCGGGTTTTTTATCAGGTTCCCTTTGAGCAGAGAAGGGCAAATCCACAAAGCCAATTTGCAACAGTTCGGTATAAGCCTTCTGACCTAATTCCCGCTGAGCCTGTTGGCTTTTAAGTACCTGCACCAATAGTGGCACCGCCAAATCAGCTTGCTTTGATGCGCGATAGGCCCGTGCCAGATCGTAGGTTGCTTCGTCACGAGCTTGTGCCGATCGTAAGGCTCGATCGCGCGCACTGGCTGAAATTTTACTGTCTAATCCTGCAAATGCGCCCACTAGTTCCTGATGAAAGTTAGAGAGCTGATTGAAAACTTGACGGGCTTCTTGAAATTTTTTGACAGCTATTGGGAAATTGCCGCTATTGTAGGCCGCCGTGCCTTCCTGGGCAATTTTTTGGCCCGCTTGAAGCGTTAAAATACTGTTGTCTTGTGCCAACGATCGCAGCGTGCTGGAATCTGTCGTTACATCAACCTTTTGCGCTAGGGCCGGGGGAGCTGAAACCGAAAGTACCGCCGTCACCAACATGAGGCAAGCTGTGACCGATCGGTCAAAAAAGGATCCAGAAATCATCCCAGGGAAACTCACGAACGAGGTGTGCAGTAGGCTATGACGAAATAATTCGACCTAAGTGCGATCGACCTAAGCGGAATCAAGCATAATCTATGATACATCCTACCATCCCCTGAAACCTGACTGATCCATTCCATGCGACCTCATCACTTATTGCCATCACTTAAAGGAGTAGCTTTCCGGCATCCGCAAGTACAGCCCACGCGGATCATTCAATGTCTTCAACTGATCAAAGTCCGCCTTTAAGCGTTTAAACTCCTGACTGAAGGCATCTTGGGGAACCGGAGTTTTAAGATGTGTGCCTAAGAAATTCTGCAATAGCCGTTCTTCAAAACTTGCTGCTTCAGGAAATTCTTCAACATGCCAGTCATCGCCAAGTTTTGCCCGCTTAGCCGCATCCTGAATCGCCGCATCTAGGCCGCCCATTTCATCCACTAAACCCAGCTTCTTCGCCTCGACACCCGACCAGACTCGACCTTGGGCAATCTCGCTGACCTTCGATCGGTCTAACTTCCGAGAGTCTGCTACTTTATCTAAAAATTGATCATAAATTTGCCCAATGATTTGCTGCACCACTGCAATTTCTTCTTTGGTTTTCGGACGACTTAGGGTCTCTGCATCGGCAAATTTCCCGGTCTTTACAACATCCCAAGTAATACCATTTTGATTGGCGATCTTTTGAATATTCGGCAATAGTCCAAAGACTCCAATTGAGCCTGTAATCGTATTTGGTTCTGCATAAATTCGATCGCTATAGGTCGCAATCCAATATCCACCAGAGGCCGCCACTGTCCCCATAGACACTACTAAAGGCTTTGCTTTTTTCGCCAAAATTACTTCGCGCTGAATAATATCTGAAGCGACTGCACTTCCACCCGGACTATTAATTCGCAGAACAATTGCTTTCACGTCTGGATTGGTCCGTAACTTACGCAATTCTTTCGCAAGCGAGTCACCGCCTATTGTTCCTGGACCGCCCAAGCCATCGACAATGGTTCCTTCAGCATAAATGACCGCTACTGTGCTGCCTTTAGTTGAATTCACACGATCGGCAACCGCCTCGGCATAGCGTGACAATCCAATATTACGATAGGATTTTGTTTTTTTGTCTTCGCCCGTTAGCTGTTTCAGTTCATCTTGAATTTCATCAGGATAGGCAATCCGATCGACCAATTTGGCCTCTTTTGCTTCTTTAGCCGTCAACACGCCCTTTGTGTCGGTCAAAGTCTGCAATGTTTGGACTGGTATTTTTCGAGAAGTCCCTGTTGTTTCTAGAAATTCACCCCAAATATTACCCAAAAGCAATTTAGTTTGTTCTTTACTCGCTGGACTACTACTTTTTCGCACGTAAGGTTCGATCGCCGACTTATATTTCCCTCGCCAAACCGCCTGCACCCCAATCCCAAACTTCTCTAAAGCTTGTGAATAGAACATAGTTTGCGCACTTAATCCATTAAATTCCATTGCACCCATGGGATTGACAGAAATACTATCCGCCACTGATGCAAGATAGTATTTTTTTTCTCGCCATTGCGTATCGTGAGCATAAATCTTTTTCCCGGAGGCTTTGAACCTTGTTAATGCATCTCGTACTTCCTTCAATGTTGCATAACCCGATGCATTGTCACCGCCACTACTTTTGAGATACAACGCGACAATGCGGGGATCTTGAGCGGCTTGATCGATCGCGGTCGTCACGGTCCGAAGGGTTATACTATTACTAAAGTCACCTGAAAACACATCATTGACGAGTTCCCGTGGGGATTGCTGGGGCCGGGAATCGGTAATGGATTTATCTAGATCCAAGGTAAGAATGCTGCGATCTTGAACCTCTGGTTTTCTGTCTTGATTACTGGCTAACAGGACAACCGTAAACAATCCAACCAAACTGATTCCGGTGAAGAGTGTGAGTCCGAGCAGTGTTGCCAAGGTTGTCTTAAAAAAATCGCGCATAGAAAAGAGGATGACGGGTGATGGTGCTCAGATTGGGCGGAAGATGGTTCTAAATCAAATCTATCCATTATTCTACACAGTTGAGCTAACGAAATCTGAACGATTCGCTAAATACTAGGATTGTTTTTTATTAGCAATCCAGTCTTTAAATTGACGAATTGCTTGTGACTCGCCGATCGATAACCGTCGCTGTAAATACATATCAATGACTGGAGCAGGCAAAATAGGAAACGTCAGACTGATTTGTACCGCCTCATACTCATCATCTTTGAGCAGATAATACTGAACAGTCAGACCATCATACTGCCATAATTCTGGTATACCGAGCCTTGCATAGATGGGCATTCGCCGATCGGAAGAACTCGTAATATCGACCTCGACGACTAAATTCGGTAGTGGATCAACGTCAAGAGCAAGTTCAATTAAATGATCAACTAGAGTTTCCTTCTGAATATAAAAGGATGAATCAGGTTCAGCTCCAGCTTGTTTGGCTCTGAGTCGTAATGTAACAGAACCTGCCCGCCGTAAATTCCATTCCAAGCCTTCTGCCGCAGCACAAACTAATGCTTCAATAAACCGATTACTTGTTAATATCAAAAAGATGACAATATTGTTGGACCATCGGTTGTCCTCCTGATTTTTAAGTTTCCTTTTCAGCTCTCAATTCAACATTCTTGTAAAGTGATTTTGTCAAAGGGCTTCAAATTCTTCTAGGCATAATCCTGACTAACGTAAAATACTTCATCGTCCCAGAGATGACTTCTCGATGATATGGAACAATGACGGTAAGGGTTCCTTCTGCGATCGTTTTTAGGAATTTAACGTGACTCCCTTTTTGAGTTGTGATGCTAAATCCTAGGGATTCAAGCTCACGTTTTACCTCTCGATAAGGGATTGGTTGCATGATAAATCGTCCGTCGTTTGATTTAAGCGGCGGCAAGATCGATTTCGATCGTTCGCATTTGCGGCAGGATGGTGGCGTGGGGTGGTTCTAGATGAAGAGCGATCGCTTCTTGGAGGTTGGCGAGAGCGAGATCTGGGGTTTCGCCTTGGCTGGCGATGTCAAGGTCGAGGCACTGAGCGATAAACCAGTGGTCTTCTTGCCAGAGGCTTGCGGTGAAGGTTGTTTTCATAGCTGAATTTGATTGAGGGATTGGAAGATTAGACATTAAAGGAAATAGTGGGTAGTAACTATATTGAAGAAATCATCAGTTTCCAAACTACATTGCTCACTTTTATTCTTTACTGCCAGCCCTTTTTACGCAATTCTCTCCAGATTAGGCTGATTTCAGGCAGTTATTCTCCTTTTTTTGACGATTACACACACGGAAATTGTGCAGGCCACAAGCTGTCTCCATAATCTCATCTGCATAATGGTCTAAATGATTCCGAAATTTATAAACCACAATTTTACATCGCTTAATTCCGCTGATATGATGCTCCACTCTCACGCGAACGCTTGAAATTAAGGTATTTTTGGCCCTCTCTTCCCCGGTCAGTTCTCCCCCACGGGGCTTTTTCTTCGGTTGATGAACCTCTGCTCCTTCAGGGTTGAATCCTTGAAATCCGGTATCTTGCCAGAGCTGGCTCCCGGATGGAAATTTATATCCTTCCTCGTCCGCTATCTTTTTGTCATGCTTTTTTCCTGCATGGGTGTCACTCAAAAATATGACCTTTCCACTCATATCAGTGATGATATTGTTCTTCACGGTATGGGTCTTCTTCTTCCCACTATAATTTTCTCTTTGACTTTCCTTATTCTTCGGGCGGTTAATCCCTCGTTCTGTTCCATCTACGATGAATTCTAAGCTTGGACATTGCGTTAAAACCTGCTCTAGTTGAGAAGGTTCTCGTTCTGGCAGACATTTCTCATAGCCCAAGGCTTGATTCAGTAATGGACTTAGGCGATGGACCCATTCATTGGCTTGAGCTTGACTCAGATTAAAAACATACCCTTGAACGACTTGCGTCGGGTACAGCCGAAAGTAAATCAAAATGAACAGTAATTTGTCTTCTATTAATTTAAGCTCGGATTTTCGTCCCGCACCATACGCGCGGCGGCGATTTGGATTATTCGCATGGGTAGACAGGGACTCGAACCAGGCTAACTCAAAGCTTTCTAATAAAATGGAAAACTCCTGTGGATTTAAACCCGTTAGGCTTTGTAGCGTTTTTGGTTTTCCTTTTAATTCGCTGTAGCTCATTTTCATGATGTCAAAGATGATTCAACAATATCCTGAGTATACTAGATTTTATTGATTATCCTAATTCCCGATAATGTCTATTGATGAAGATCGATTTGAGCTAGTTCAATACTCAACACCAAATATTAATGTCCTCAATGAAGAATTTATCAATTATCTAAACTTCGGTGGATATCCAGAGGCCGTTTTTTCCGAAACTATTAGAAAAAACCCCGGAAGATATATCAAAAGTGACATCATTGACAAAGTTCTACTGCGCGATCTTCCGAGTCTTTATGGCATTAATGATATTCAAGAATTGAACCGATTGTTTACGATATTAGCCTATAATTCTGGGAATGAAGTTAGTCTGGATGGATTATCTAAATCATCCGGTGTGGCAAAGAACACTATTAAGCGTTATCTTGAGTACCTTGAAGCAGCATTTCTGATTCGACGGATTGAACGAATCGATCAAAATGCAAAGCGATTTAAACGAGCTATGTTCTTCAAGGTTTACTTAACCAATCCATCAATGTGGGCTGCATTATTTGGACAGCTTAAGCCAGACTCTGCGGCGATCGGGGCGATGACTGAAACCGTTATTTTTAGTCAATGGCAACATGCAACGGTAGTTGATCTTTACTATGCTCGCTGGAATTCAGGTGAGATTGATATTGTCAGTTTAGATCCACTCACCCAGTCACCCGCTTGGATTGTAGAAGTAAAATGGAGCGATCGACCTTACAAATCACATGCTGAGCTTGATAATTGTGTGGAATTTTTCAAGAAAAACTCCAATATAGATCTTCCAATCCTAGTCACAAGTCGAACGATTTCAGATAGCCCTGTTCAACATAAAGATGTGACATTTAGATTTCAACCCTCTAGCTTGTATGCCTACACCTTAGGGGCCAACATATTACGCGGCAAGACGAATTAGTAGAAGAATTGATTAACGATCGAATAATGAGAAATCAAAGAAGCCTTTCTGGATCTATATGTTTGGTTATTTTTGAATCTTGCAAAACGATTTAATCACCCCTTGTTGGGATCGCTTACGAAGTCACCATTGTCCCAATCCCCGCATCAGTAAAAATTTCCAAGAGCAATGAATGATGCACGCGTCCGTCAATAATGTGAGCCGCCTTGACCCCTTGAGCGATCGATCGGACGCAGCAAGTCAATTTAGG
>JANXNM010000092.1 GCA_025354065.1 Synechococcales cyanobacterium 340R_concoct_173_sub
TGCCTATCGGTTGATGAAAAAATTAGTCCCCGGTCCCTATACGTTTGTTATGCCTGCCACAAAAATGGTTCCAAAACTTGTGCAGCATCCTAAACGCAAAACTACGGGCATTCGGGTTCCCGATCATGGTATTTGTTTAGCAATTATGACGGCCTTGGGAAATCCAATTATTTCCACAAGTGCCTATGCCTTGGCCCTAGAAGAAGAATTTGAATCGCCTCATTTTGCGGATTCCCGCTTTGAATTGTTTGATTGCTATGAAAAAATGGTAGACATAATTATTGATAGTGATACGGAACCCTCAGGGCATTTGTCTACTATGGTTGATTTGACCGAAAATAGCCCTGAAATCATTCGTCAAGGCAGTGACTGGGAAACCGTGGAACGTTTGATTTAGAGTCCAGCAAACCATTCGTAGCCGCTATCTTCCCAATATCCTTTCTCTGTCCTTAATTGTTTAGTCAATATTACCTCCGTGACCCATTTACTCTGTTTATATCCAAGTTTAATGGGCGAGGCAAGGCGAAGTGGTGCACCATTCTCTATCGGAAGTGGTTCACCATTTTTTTGATAGGCTAATAATGTTTGCGGATGTAGTGAGGCTGCAAGATCCCAGCTTTCGTAATACCCGTCTGCTGATTTGAAATAAACATATTTTACATCTTCATTCGGTTGGGCTAATTTAATTAGATCGCTGAGTCGAATGCCACCCCATTGAACGATCGCCGCCCATCCTTCTACACAAACATGCCGAATGATCATAGAGGTCATCGGGAGGGTTTGAATTTCGCTTAAACTAAGTTGCAAGGGATTCTTCACTTCGCCTGAAATTCTGAGTTGATATGTTTTAAGATTAATATCTGGTATGCCATTAAAGCTGTTTATTAATAATGAATTTGGTTCAATTTGATTCACTGTAAATTCAGGAACAGACCGCTGTGAAACCATCAATTGCTGAATAGTTTGATTTAACGGCTCAGTCCATTGGTTAACTTGAGAAACGCCCCAAGATGAGCTACAGCCATTCAGCAAAAAGCTTCCACCGACAAAGCCAGACCATTGTAGTAATTTACGACGAGATAGCGTTTGTTTTGGTAATATCAGACCCATAATATTCTCCCTGTGATCTTGTATAAATAGAATTTATGCAAACAGAATTCATACAAACATTGATTTAACTAATCGTATTCCACCAAATTTTAAGGCTAAAAATGAATGGACAAATGTAAATCCTAGTACGATCGGAATCGTCAAGAAATGGACCGTTCGTAATACTTGCCAACTCCCAAAAAGATTTGCAAGCCAATGCAATTGGGCGGGTTTATACATGACTACACCAGAGACGATCGCAAGTAGTAATATTGGAATAATTACGGTATACATGATCTTGTGTCCGGCAAAAATCTTCCGTTTCGCATTGGCACTAGCTTGGAGGGCTTTGAAATCCTTAGACGCCGCAAAGCGATTTTTCCAGCGTTTCGTTATAAAAATATAGAGTCCGTAGATTAGCAAATTGATAGCATAAATCCACATCGCCGCAAAATGCCAAACTCGCCCATCCGCCAGCCCATCGCCTAACAAAAAAGTGCCTGATAAATGCATTCCCTCTCGCCCACCAAAAACAGGATTTGCATTATAAATTCGTAATCCACTACTCGTCATGATGAGTAGACTCACAATATTAATCCAATGAAACCCTTTAGCCAGCAAATCCTGTTTAGGGGCTTTAGGTTTTTTGATGGATTTCTTGGTTTCTTCCATGGGCGATCGTTCTCTCCTATAAAACTAAAGCTGAAACTAGAGTGTTTGTGGTGGGAATAAAGGCGCAAGTAATAATTGAATTTCCAGATCCCAGCCCAACAAAATCGCGATCGCAGTCAAGATAATTAAACCACCTCCAATGCGAGTCAATTGTGAACTAATCTCGCGTAATTTTAAAAATCGCTTTGCGATCGCTTGTCCTCCATAAGCAATTACCAACATAGGTAAAGCTGCACCAATGCCATAGGCAACCAATAATCCCAAGGATAGAGCTGCATTCTGGTTGACAGAAAGTAACAAAATGCTACTCAACACCGGACCTGCACAAGGTGTCCAAAGCAATCCTAATTGGGTCCCTAAAAGAAATTCACCCCCAAGTCCCACGACTTTCGGTTCCTTAATCCACTGTT
>JANXNM010000139.1 GCA_025354065.1 Synechococcales cyanobacterium 340R_concoct_173_sub
GTTGCCTGTGTTGGCTTGTGTCCATGACAAGCGGATTATTCATCGTGATATTAAGCCAGACAATATCATTTTGCGATCTCGGGATCATAAGCCTGTGCTAATTGATTTTGGGGCGGTGCGGGAGACGATGGGGACGTTGATCAACTTGAATGGTCAAAGTACGCAGTCGATTGTGATTGGGACTCCGGGTTTTATGGCGAGTGAACAGGCGGCGGGTCGGGCAGTGTTTGCGAGTGATTTATATAGTTTAGGGTTAACGGCGATTTATGCGTTGACGGGTAAGATTCCGCAGGAGTTGCCGACAGATCCGATGACGGGTGATGTGCAATGGCGTCAGTATGCGCCGAGTGTGAGTGCGGGGTTGGCCAATGTAATCGATCGGGCAATTGCTCCCATGAGTCGCGATCGGTGTCAGACTTCGGGACAAATGCTGGATGAGTTGTTGCGATCGGATTCACCAATAGGAATACCGGAAACAACTATTTCAATGTCGCCGAATTCAATGTCGCCAGGATTCCAGCAAACACCAATGATGACTAACCCCCCCAATAACAGGAATTCTGGAAACCCTCAACCCACCCTAATCTCGGCTCACGCGAATCCTTATCCGTTTCAGCAGCCGATGTCTCAGCAGCCTGTTCCAATCTCTAACAATGATCCTAAGACTTGGATTATGGCGCTTGGTGTGGGTGCAATGGTCATACTTGCGGGAGTCGGGGTGATGGCGCTTCTGAAAGATAAGGATAAGACTGAGGTTGTACAGGAGCCTACTTCGGCTCAAACCAGTACAAGTTCTGCGCCTGCGGTCACCATTAACAATGGAACTGAGACTCGGAAAGAGCCTGTGGTAGCACCGAATAAACCGACTTCTGAAAGTGTGAACCCTTCTCCAGAAGCTACTAGCTTAATCAAAAATATTCCACTTCAGAAAACTCAATCTATGGGATGGATTAGAGTTGGAGCAATTAATCATGAATTGGCTAGCTTAAGAGATGGACTCCCATTAATAGCCACCAGTCAACCAGTCACAATTAATCCTCCAGTAGTTCCAAAATTGGGAGATAAAATCATTACTGTGACTGGAGTAAATATACGTAAAAAACCACCTGCATCACCTGATTACGATCCAGATAAGCAAGAGAAATTAAGTGTATTAAATCAACCAACTAAATTAGTAATTATTGATAAGAAAACTTTTGTTGATCCTAAAAGACCTTCTAATACAATTGTTTGGGCTGAAGTTAGTCTTAATGATGATTAGAATTTAATGAATCTAAAGGCTCACCCGATCGCAAAAGTCCTCCTTGCAGGTGTCAAAGGATTTATTGATTAATTCAGAATACAAACGCATTGCCGATCGTCTCTATTTCAGGGGCGATCGATTTTTTGATTGAGAGACGATCGATCTCAAAACTACTCTAAGTTGCAATAGCGTATAATTTTGAATACTCAAGAATGTAAACAACGTTTCTAGGAAAGACTATTTATGCAACTTCAAGCCAGATATGATATTCGAGCCTATGAAGGAATCTTGGATTGTCAATTTGGAATGACGATCGCCCAAATTCACACCATACTAGGATTTCCAGACAGTAGCTTCAAGAAAGCGCCGACTTCTGAATGTCCAACGGATGCTTACGATCGCTTAGGGTTCCATATTTTTTATGAGGCTCCTGGGGTTTGTAATGCAATCGAGATGTTTTCCCCCGCTCAGCCGACCTTTAATGACCACCTACTGATCGGGCAACCATTCAGTGAACTTAAAACTTGGATTCAAGCGATTGATCCAAATGTTGAAGTAGATGAAGTCGGACTAATTTCCTACCAATTAGGTTTCGGGCTGTATGCGCCCTTTGCAGGGGAATCGCCGAATGATCCTGTAGAGTCGGCGATCGTTTTTGAACGTGGCTATTACGATTAGGTAAGGATTGATTGTGTCTAATCAGATTCCCCAAGGTGGTTCCTATCGCACTGTTCGATCGGCCAATGACGGTGGAGAGGTGCATCATATTCCCACTTATAGTGCCTACTCTCAGTCAGGTATGCTCAGCAAGAATGATGGGCCATTTGGTGATAAATATAATGTTGGCTTTCAACAAGCAAAAGACTACAGCAATGAACAAGTTGATCCAAATATATTTACTATTTAGTAATCGTAAAAGTCCTCCTTGCAGGTGTCAAAGGATTTATTGATTAACTCAGCATACCAAAACCATAGCCGATCGTCTCTATTTCAGGGGCGATGTCCTATGGCCGATCTTTGACCATCGGTTTTCTAATTAAATTTATAAATCATCCAACCAATTCTTCAAATCCTTTTTCGTTTCAAAAGATAGAAGTGCGATCGTCAACCGCTCCAATTCCTCCAATCCTAACTTCTGGATCCGTTGCATCTGGGTCTGAGAAACGTTACCTATTTTTTCCCGGATC
>JANXNM010000159.1 GCA_025354065.1 Synechococcales cyanobacterium 340R_concoct_173_sub
TGCCTCTAGCTCTTTCCAGAGGGGTTCTTTTCGATTAATCCATCGCTGAAGATTCATAGGACGATCGGGGTATCGTTAGAAGACAATAGTATTATTTCCACCAGTTTAATTCGGTATGAGAAATCCAAGCAATCAAGTCATCAGTCAAGTCACCAGTCTTAGTCAATATACCCGGCTCAAGCAACCGCTTTCCATTGGCGATGTGGTGAGCGTGGCCCTTGCTATTACTCGGCAGCGCTGGCGATTATTTTGCGGAATTTCGCTGCGGGCGGTGGCTTGGCTGGTGATTCCGGTCTTGGGTATTACTTTGATTGCCATAATTTCATCCTCTATGCGCCGATCGCCGGGATTGGCGGTGTTGGCCGGGGTGCTGTGGCTGGTGGCATCGCTTTATTGTTTCGGAAAATATCTATCCAACGCAGGCTTAATCTCTCGCCTTGTATTTAATGACCTGACCCAAACGGAAGAGACGGTCAAAGATGCAGCACGGGTGACGCGATCGTTAACCTGGTCCTATCTAGGGGCAAGTCTAATTTATTTACTGATTGCTGTAGTGGTGTCTTTTGCCCTGGGCTTTGTTTTTAGTTTTGCCTTTTTTCTAGTAATGCTAATGCTGGCATCTATTATGGGGACGATCGGTGGAACCGGGTTCCTAAGCCCGACATCGCCAATGATGGGACTTTTTGGAGTAATCACTATCATTTTAGTGCTACTACTGATGCTGGGCTATTTGACTGCGTTGATTTGGGTTCTGTCGCGATTTTTCTTTTCAGATGTGCCGCTATCGGTGGAGACCAAGCTTGGGAGCATAGGGACCATAGGACGAAGCTGGGCACTGGCTGATAAGTCAGGTTTTCGGCTCATGACTATCACGACGGTGGGCTTTTTGATTACGTTACCCATCAATGCGATCGGCCAACTTGTTACATTAATTCCCTTTGCCTTAGACCGATCGGGCGGGGCATCGGCAGGATTAGCTACTACGTTGTCGAGTCTGCTTAATGTGCTTGTTACGCTGGGAATCACGTTGCTGACGCTAGGCTTT
>JANXNM010000161.1 GCA_025354065.1 Synechococcales cyanobacterium 340R_concoct_173_sub
GGGAATGGTCACGGATTTAGTGTTGAATGCAAATGAAGAAGTGATTGGAGTTGAGACTTATTTTGGGGTTGGATTTGCTTGTAAAGCCGTGATCTTGACAACGGGGACATTTCTCGGTGGGCGAATTTGGGTGGGCGATCGCTCTATGGAAGCAGGACGGGCTGGGGAATTTGCGGCGATCGGATTAACGGATACCTTAAATCGTTTGGGCTTTGAAACTGGGCGATTGAAAACTGGAACTCCTGCACGCGTGGACAAACGATCGATAGACTTTACGGTATTAGAAGAACAGCCTGGAGACGAAGAAGTCCGATGGTTTAGCTTTGATCCAGACGCTTGGACACCCCGCGAACAATTGCCTTGTTATTTGACCCGAACAACACTCGCAACTCACCAAATCATTAAAGACAATTTACATTTATCCCCCGTATATGGCGGCTGGGTTGATTCAAAAGGACCACGCTATTGTCCGAGTATTGAAGACAAGATTGTTCGATTTGCCGATAAAGAAAGTCATCAAATTTTCCTAGAACCCGAAGGTCGAGAAACACCTGAAATCTATGTGCAAGGCTTCTCAACAGGATTGCCTGAGCGGTTGCAATTAGCAATGTTGCGCACGTTGCCGGGATTGGAAAAAAGCGTAATGCTCCGTCCTGCCTATGCCGTGGAATATGACTATTTACCCGCAACTCAATGCTTCCCGACTTTGATGACTAAAAAGATTTCGGGATTGTTTTGTGCGGGGCAAATCAATGGAACAACAGGCTATGAAGAAGCGGCTGCGCAGGGTTTGGTCGCGGGAATTAATGCAGCAAAACTAGCCAAAGGCGGCGAAGAGGTTATCTTTACTCGCGAAAGTAGTTATTTAGGAACATTGATTGATGATCTTTGTACTAAAGATTTGCGCGAACCTTACAGAATGCTCACCTCCCGATCGGAATATCGATTGATTCTACGATCGGATAATGCCGATCAACGACTTACCCCATTAGGTCGTGAAATTGGGTTGATTGACGATCGACGTTGGGACCTATTTCAAACTAAAATGGCCAACATCGCTAAGGAAAAACTACGGCTTAATACTCAACGTGTCAAAGAACATGAGGAAACAGGGAAAGCAATTATAACCCAAACTCAGCAAGCTATTCACGGATCGGTAACATTGGCCGAATTGCTCAAAAGACCAGGATTCCACTATACTCATTTAGAACAATTTGAATTAGGGGATGTGAACCTCGATCGGGCTGAGCGAGAAGGTGCAGAAATTGATATTAAATATGCCGGATACATTCAACGACAAACCCATCAAATTGCTCAAACAGCTAAACAAGAACATCGTAAATTGTCTGCCGATTTGAACTACCATGCGATCGAAACCCTGTCCAAAGAAGCTCGGGAAAAACTTGCAAAAGTTCAGCCCCTTACCATTGGTCAAGCTATGCGAATTGGGGGTGTGAATCCTGCTGATGTGAATGCTTTATTAGTCTATTTGGAAGTCCGATCGC
>JANXNM010000189.1 GCA_025354065.1 Synechococcales cyanobacterium 340R_concoct_173_sub
CTATCGGCCTGTCGGGACAACGGATAGCGAACAAGCCTTTTGCTTAATTTTAGAAACCCTTTGTCAGGCATTTCCAGATCGACAGCCGCCTTTGAGTGAGCTATATCCGGTGCTGCAATCCATTACCGATCGAATCGCCAGCTATGGAATTTTTAACTATCTTCTATCCGACGGTAATCATTTATTTGTTCATTGTTCAACCAAACTGAACTATCTAATTCGTCAAGCCCCCTTTGCACCAGCACATTTAATTGATGAGGATATTACAGTAGACTTTCGGGAATTGACCCATTCTGAGGATCGGGTTGCCATTATTGCTACCCAGCCTTTAACTGACAATGAAGTTTGGACGGCGATCGATCCCGGTGAATTGTTGGTATTTCAACATGGAAATCTAAGCCAAATAACCTAATGACCCTTATTGCTGTCCAACCACCCAAACGATCGCAGCCAGTGTCCCCATCACATCCTCTTATCTCCTCTGGTCTGAAGAGAACGACGGAATTAGAAAACAATCTCGATTTCAATCTATTTTCCGACCACAATTTTTTTCAAAAACTTAAGCCGATCGTCTGTGTACGGTGCATAGCGCCAATCTAAGTCAAACAAAATCGATCGCTTTAAGAAACTACGATCGTGGGAAAATGTATCAAAGCTCGCTTTCCCGTGATAACTTCCAGTACCACTATCGCCAACGCCACCAAAGGGCAAATTCCCGACGCTTACCTGCAATACCGTATCGTTAATACAAACACCGCCTGATGAAATAGTATTCACAATAGTTGTTTGAACCGTATCTGATTTAGAAAATATATAGAGTGCTAAAGGCTTAGGTCGCTCATTCACCAATGCGATCGCATTATCTAAATTCTCATAGGCTAAAATTGGCAAAATCGGCCCAAAGATTTCCGATTCCATAACGCCATCATTCCAACTAACATTGTCCAATACCGTCGGCGCTAAATACCGATCGGCATCATTCACCTGGCCACCAATTACTATGGTTCCACTCCCGAGTAAACGCTTCAATCGATCGAGTTGTCGTTGATTCACAATACGAGCATAGTCGGGACTGACGGCTGGATTTTCGCCATACAGTTCTCCGATCGCTTTCCTCAATTGCACAATAAATTCATCTTTAACCGCCGCATCTACCAAAATATAGTCGGGAGCAATACAAGTCTGACCTGCATTGATAAACTTGCCCCAAGCAATCCGTTTTGCAGCATAGTCTAGACGCACAGAAGCATCCACAAAACAGGGACTCTTTCCTCCTAATTCCAAGGTCACAGGTGTTAAATGCTTAGCCGCCGCCTGCATAACAATCCGACCAATTTCGGTGCCACCTGTGAAAAAGATATGGTCAAATTTCTGGGCTAGAAGTTCTTGACTAGTTTGGGCATCGCCTTCCACCACAGCAATGTAATCACTATTAAAGGTCGATCGAACTAATTCCGTCACCACCTTAGACATTTCAGGCGCATATTCCGATGGTTTGAGAATGGCACAATTTCCCGCTGCGATCGCACCTACCAACGGTGACATCATCAATTGAAACGGATAATTCCATGGGCCAATGATTAACGCAACGCCCAAGGGTTCAGGCTGCACCCAAGCAGAAGCGGGAAATACATCAAGGGAGGTCGCAACTCGGTGCGGTTTCATCCATTTTTTTAATTGTTTGAGGGCTAGTTTAATTTCTGACAAGGTTGCAATTTCAAAATAAGCTTCAAAGGCAGCGCGTCCGAGATCAGATTGAACCGCCGCAACAATTTTGTCCTGATT
>JANXNM010000198.1 GCA_025354065.1 Synechococcales cyanobacterium 340R_concoct_173_sub
GCATTGAAACCCTCGACCTTATTTTCAGTCTGGCTCAATGCTGTCAACATCAAAATAGGGATCTCACCTGTTCGCTCGTCGCGGCGCAGTCGTTGACATACGGTGAAACCATCCACGCGCGGCAACATCAAATCGAGCATCACTAAATCGGGCTGCATTTGCAACGCCATTGCTTGCCCTTTTATGCCATCCGCCGCCAGACTGACTTCATACCCTGCCATCTCTAGGTTGACTGCCACTAATTCTGCGATCGCAGGATCATCATCAATAATAAGTACACGAGGCATTGTTATAACCGCTCTACTAAACGTCTGAGAAAAGAGATGACGAACTATCTGAAAATTTTGAAATCAAAAAAGTACTTTTCTTACAGGAAACGTCAAGGTAACTTGCCAGATCTATCTCTAAGTATTATGTAACAATACCAGACTTGATCTTCAAACAGGAACGGGCAATGGGCAGCGAGATCTTCGGTTGGGCAATGGTTGTATTAAGTGCCGGGTCGGTAACGATCGGTGGCTTTGTTAGTTCAGTTTTTGCGGGACGATTAATTCCTGTAGTGCAAAATGCATCCAAATATCGCTTGATGCGATCGGCTCTGCAACCCAATTTTTCCGATCGTGTAGATGTAATGATTCCGGCGTATAACGAAGCTGACAACATTGAAGCCTGTGTCCGATCGGTTTTAAACAGCACAAATCTAGGCTCGAGGCAGCTTTCTGTTTGGGTTGTAGACGATCAATCTAACGATCGCACTTGGGATATTTTGACAAAGCTTGATCAAGAAGGTGACGATCGATTGCAGATTATCCAAGGAACCGATCGGCCCACGGGCGAAGTTTGGATGGGCAAAAATTGGGCTTGTGCGCAGGCAATGGGCCGTGCAACGGGTGATTATGTATTGTTCATAGATGCCGATGTGCAGCTTAAACCGGGCGCAATCGAGACGGCTGTGGTGGCAGCTAAGACCAATCAGTGGGATCTACTAACGGGCTGGCCGACCATTGTTTGTGGCTGTCTGGGCGAGTGGATTGCTCAACCTATTGTCGCCAGTATGTTTGCCTTGGCGTTTCAGCCCGCTGAGATTGCTGATGCGCAAAATGACAGTATGTTTGCCGTGGGTCCATTTATGTTGTTTCGACGCAGTGCTTACGATCGGGTTGGCGGACATCGGGCGTTGCGATCGGAAATTGTGGAAGACGTGGAATTGGCGCGGGCGATCCAAAATGCTGGACTTTCATTACACTTTGGCTATCTTGGCGATTTAGCACTTTTGCGAATGTATCGAACCTTTGGGGCGTTATGGGAAGGCTGGACTAAAAATTGGCATTTAGGATCTCAACGAAATACAAAAGCAACATTATATTCAGCCACGATCGCATTCTTAGTTTTCACCTTGCCCTGGTTAAATGTGGGATTAACGATAAATAATTTGTGGCAGGCGATCGCGTCTGACCATTTGATGACAGCGAATTCAACCGTGAGTGATGTCGTGAGTAATGTACAGGTTTGGTATTTAGGATTGCTCGCGATCGCTTCCGTACTTCTTTTAATTCGACAATGGCAAATCCGTCAGAGACTTGAAAGTGTAATGAATCTTTCGGC
>JANXNM010000202.1 GCA_025354065.1 Synechococcales cyanobacterium 340R_concoct_173_sub
GCCTGGGCTAGGCGTTCCACTAGTGCAAACCGAGAATTTTTAACACAAGCCTGAATCCGCTGGATCACCCCACGATAATCAAGGGTCTCCCCAATGCGATCGCTCAACCCCGCCGATCGCACATCTACCTGCATTGCCACATCCACCTCAAACCACTGTCCCAGCACCTTCTCTTCCGGCAGAAAACCCGTAAACCCATAACACCGAATGTGAGTCAACCGAATCCAATCCATATCGCTCAACTCTTAATTCTGTATTCTTAATTCCCTACTCCTTCGGACCCCAAGACTCCTTAGGTGGAATCGGCTCCACTGGACGGAACTCAACGTAATCCGAAGCCTGAGCTGGCGCGGATTCTGAAGGGGGACGGCCACCACGACGAGTCTCATCATTAGGACGACGGCGCGGACGGGGCACATCATCCAACGCATCCGCAGGATTATTGTTCGCAGAAGTCCCACGACTACGGCTCATATCAGAACGGCCCATATCAGATGCACTAGTCCGTTCTGGAATACTACGAGGCCCAACATCATCACCGAATTCATCACGCTCGCCCCGAGGGCTGCCACCACGCCCTGAATTTGACGACATCGGTTCATCATCACGGGACGACGATCGACGACGAGGACGATCCTCTAGAAACCGATCGCGCTCCGATCGGCCCGCATCGGAGCGTCCAGAATCACCACGGCCCGAGTCACCACGGCCAAAATCTGACCTGCCCGACTCCATTCGACCAGACGATGATCGGGGTTCAAACTCATCCCGTCCGCGCCGGGAGCCACTGCCCATCTGACGACCAGAATTACGATCGTCCATAGAAGAAAAGTTGTCCTCAAACCCTGCACGATAATTACGAGGAGAGCGATCGTCATCACGGGGCGGCATTCCCATCGACTTCGGCGAATTATCAGGAACTCGGGTATTGATCGACTCTAGTGCCAACGAGATGAACAATCCGGTAAAAATAACCGATTGGGCAGAGTGCAAAAATCCTCCTGACAGATCGACAAGGTTCAGAATTCCCGCCGCCAGACAAAAAGAGGCATAGATAACATCTGAGTCCCGTTTATATCCCGGTTTGAACTTTTCCAAGAAAAATAAGAAAATAGAAAATAGGATCAAGATGATCCCGACAAGTAATGGGACGGGGGTACCGAAATTCACTGTGAATTCCTCTTAACGCATAAGCCTGCTCTATGGTAGCGAGATTAGGGGCAGACCGGACAAAAAAACCTCAGATGAAAAACATCTGAGGAAATAGATAAAAAATAGTAGTGACAAAATTCAGTGGTGAAATTGGACTCTACTGACGCGTAACTTTGTCTTTTTGGCTGACGAAGACCAAAAAAATCGTCGCTGGAACAACCACGATCGTTACGCCTGCAAGTAAACTCAACATAAAATTCATTAAAGAAGGAGTCATAGATCCCAGTTCCCTAAGTTGTAAAAAAACTTACGTACTCACTAACAGTACGCTTAATTCACTCTAGATTCTAGGGGAAATGGGTGGTCTCCTTAGAGGAAGTTCTTGAAGAGTTACAAAAGTTCATGCAGACTTCCTCTAAAATGAGAGACGGAGGGTAAGTCTTAACCGATTACCTAAAATTATTTATCAAGAGAGGCCGAAATGTCTGGATTAGAGCTAGGGATCTTGGGGTTCAGCATTGTTATGGGAGTCATGACCTTTCTGTTCATTTTCCGCATCGTACTCACTTGGTATCCCCAAGCGGACCTAACGAAATTTCCTTTTAACCTGGTGGCTGGGCCAACGGAGCCGCTTTTGGTGGTGACGCGAAAAATCATTCAGCCGATCGGGGGTGTGGATATTACCCCGATCGTTTGGGTTGGATTATTTAGTTTAGCGCGGGAAATTTTGCTAGGCCAGCAGGGACTAATCACCATGGCGATGCGATCGAATTCAGTTGGCTAAGAATTTGGCCGGGAATTTAGATCTGAATTTATTTCAGAGAATGTAATTTTAGTAAGGTACTTTAATGGATGCGTTTTCAGTATTTGCGCCCGATTGGACCGTGCCCGCCGTTCATGCCCATGGCTTTTGTTGTCCGACTTGTCGGAAGACGAATGTTGAAGGTGCAAAAAATGTGTGGATTAATCGCCGATCGCCTGTTTACACAGATAACCAAAAGCGTAAATGGCAAGAGTTTTACCATTGTGAATGTGGCTGTGTATGGTGGGCTTGGAGCAACGATCGTCCACCCTCTGAACTTGGAGAACGTCCCGATCGTGAACCTAGAGGTCGGCCTATTTTCGATCCGTTGGACGATTGGTAGAGCCTTTCCCTAGTTCCTTGGTCAGGGGGGACAAGAGTAGGAGAGGGACAAGAGTAGGAGGCAATTCCATAAAAATTCGCTTCTCACTTAGTTCCGGTTCCCCCTTATTAAGAGGGTCAGGGGGATCGACATTAAGCTTTTTCGTCTACCGATCGCTGTTGTCCGTTGCCTTGGAGGGTCAGTACGATGCCAGCGATCGCAGAAATTCCGGCAGCAATAGAGGCTTCACGGGGATAGTAACCAGTGCGGGATAGAGTTTTGAGCCATGTGGCGGTTAGTTGATCGCGCAGGACTAAGTGGGCGATCGCAGGGGACAGATAAATCAGCGCGCCGCCGACAATCACCCAAGGCAAGAGGGAGATAACTAAGCGGATGGAGGTGGGTTGGGGACGGCTCATGGACTTTTTTTAAAGATAATTTTTAGGCTAGCACGAGATTTAGGACGAGGGAAATGATCTCAGCAGAAGATTTGGCGTTTGATGCGACCCATATTTGGCATCCCTATACATCGCTCACGTCGCCGCTTCCAGTGTATGGAATTGAATCAGCCCAGGGGTGTGAACTAACGTTATCCGATGGTCGGGTTTTGATTGATGGTATGGCCTCGTGGTGGGCTTGTATTCATGGTTACAATCATCCCCGTTTGAATGCAGCGATCGCGGATCAGTTGTCGAAGATGGCTCATGTGATGTTTGGTGGGATTACGCATCAGCCTGCGATCGATTTGGCAAAACTGTTAGTTGAGATTACGCCGGATGGATTGGAAACTGTTTTTTTTAGTGATTCAGGATCAATTGCGATTGAAGTTGCGTTGAAGATGGCGTTGCAGTATTGGGTTGGAGTTGGGAAGAGCGATGGTCTACGACCGAACTTCGGTCATCGGAATCAATTTGTGACCGTGCGAGGTGGCTATCATGGTGATACGTATCATGCGATGTCGGTGTGCGATCCGATCGGGGGACTGCATTCATTATTTGCAAGTTCTTTGCCAAAATATTTGTTTGCCGATCGGCCTAAAATTCAATTTAATCAAGCTTGGAATGAATTAGATTTTGAGTCATTACGATCGCTTGTCATACAAAATTCTAAAGTAGTCGCGGCGATCGTTCTAGAACCGATTGTTCAGGGCGCGGGAGGAATGTATTTTTATCACCCTACTTATTTACGACGGGTGCGAGAATTGTGTGATGAAGTGGGATGTCTTTTGATTTTGGATGAGATTGCGACGGGATTTGGGCGATCGGGGAAGTTGTTTGCGATGGAGTATGGGGATGTTGTGCCGGATATTCTGTGTTTGGGTAAGGCGTTGACGGGCGGATATATGACGTTGGGGGCGACGATGACGACGAGGGCAGTGGCGAATGGAATTTCGGCGGGTGGGGTGTTGATGCATGGGCCGACGTTTATGGGGAATCCGTTGGCTTGTCGGGTGGCGCTGGAGTCTTTGCGTTTGCTGCGGTCGATGGATTGGTTGGGTGAGGTGAAGCGGATTGAATTGAAACTCCGACAAGGATTAGAAGCGGCGCGAGGGTGTTTGGGGGTGGCGGATGTGCGGGTGTTGGGAGCGATCGGGGTGGTGGAGATGAATGAGCCTGTGGATGTGGCGGTGGTGCAGCGGGAGTTGGTGGCGCGTGGGGTTTGGGTGAGACCGTTTGGCAAATTGGTGTATGTGATGCCGCCGTTTTGTATTTCAGATAAACAGCTTGTTTGTTTGACGAGGGCGATCGTGGAGGTTTGTGAATTGTGAATTGGGAGTAATTCGATCGAAAATATTCCCTATTGATTGTGAAATGTTATTTCTAGGTGTTATTTCCAGGTCCAAATGAGGAAAAGTAAGCCAACCAATCGTAAATGCTCGATGAAAATCCTCCACATCATTCCGTCTGTTTCCCTGGTTTACGGAGGTCCCAGCCAAATGGTTATCGGCCTGTGCGGTGCCCTCGCAAGTCTCGGCCATACTGTTACAATTATTACCACCAATAGCAATGGCGATCGGGGCCAAGCGTCCCTAGACGTACCGCTCGGGATTCCTATCGCACAAGATGGCTATGAAATCATATATTTCGCCTGCGCACCGTTCAAACGTTATAAATTTTCGATTCAACTCTTTCAATGGCTATGGCATCACGCCAACGACTACGATATCGCCCATATTCACGCGCTGTTCTCTCCCATCAGCTCGATCTCCGCCACGATCGCCCGTACCAAAAGCCTACCCTACGTCCTACGTCCCCTCGGCACCCTTGATCCCGCTGACTTGGCCAAAAAATATCTGGCGAAACAAATTTATGCCCAACTCCTTGAAAAAGCTAATCTCGCTGGAGCTGGAGCCGTTCACTTCACCAGCAACCAAGAAGCTAAAATATCCGAGCGATTTGGTACAACTACAACCGATTGGGTTATCCCATTAGGCGTACAACTTCCCGAATCTAATCAATCTCCTGAATCCCTACGATCGCAGTACAACATTGCGCCCGATCGTCCGATTATCCTTTATATGTCACGCATTGAACCTAAAAAAGGATTTGATTTACTGATTCCAGCTCTCGCAAAACTCATTCAAGACACCGATTTTCACTTCATTTTAGCGGGTGCAAATCCTCAAGACCCTGACTATGGTGAGCAAATTAAAACACAAGTTGAAACTGCGATCGGTAGCGATCGGTTAACCTGTACTGGATTTGTATCGGGATCATTAAAACGTGACTTATTAGCATTAGCGGATCTGTTTGTACTTCCATCCTATTATGAAAATTTTGGTATTGCCGTTGCTGAAGCGATGAGTGCTAACCTTCCCGTTGTTATTTCTGATCAAGTTCACATTCATTCAGACATTACAAAATCTAATTCAGGATGGGTTTGTCAATGCACTGTTGAAAGCCTAACCGGAAGCTTGAAAACTGCATTAAATAGTGGTCAAAATATTCGCCAAATCAAAGGTCAAAACGCTGCTCATTTTGCTAACACAACCTATAGCTGGCCCGCGATCGCACCTGAAGTAATTATTAAGTACAAAACATTGGTTAACCCATTGCGCTAGAATAAAAAAAATTAATTTGTACGATCGTTATGCCAAGTCTCCCCAATTATCGCCCCAAACAAATGTCCCTCGGGCCGTTAGAACGGGAAATTTTGAACATCGTCTGGGATCTCCATACCGTCGCCGTCAAAGACGTTCATCAGCGTATCCTTTCAGATCCAAATCGCGAACTCGCCTACACTAGCGTCACAACGGTCCTCAAACGCCTCACTGAAAAAGGTTGGCTAGCCTGTGAATCTCAAGGCAAAGTCCACCACTGGCAAGCCCTCATCACGCGAGAACAAGCCAATGCATTGAATGCTTATAACCAATTAAATCAATTTCTTAATATTAGCAATCCCGATTTAGTCGTAGCCTTTGCCGACAATCTCGATCAAACTAGTTTAGACAAACTCGACGCGATCGCCCAACGCCTTAAAGACCTTCGCGCTGCCCGAGGAGAGTAATTCATGCACGGTTCCTTGCTAGTTTTAGTTCTCACCAGCGCCATCATTCTTCGAGTGCTGTGGCGATCGCAACCCATTTCAAGCTGGAACCAACGATGGATTGGCACGATGTTTACGTTTGTCTTGCCGCCGCTTTTATTAATCACCAGCGCGATCGCGTTGCTCTGGATGGGACCGCAGGGTATGGGAATTAGCACATTTGAAGGTTGGGGAACCTACGGAACAGGTATTGGGTTTTTAATTGCTACTGTTACTATTGCTTACCTCCAAGCCACCCAAGCCACCCAAGAAATCAAACAGCTTCGCGAATATCCATCCATCAACCTAGCTCAAACGAAGGCTCGTTTACTACCCATTGAATTACCGTTCATAGCACAAGTTGGGTTCTGGAATCCTGAAATCATCGTTAGTCAAGGCATTTTAGAGGCATTAACCCCTGAACAATTTGATGCGGTGCTAGCTCACGAACAGGCCCATGCGACTTATCATGATACGTTCTGGTTCTTTAGTTTTGGCTGTTTGCGACGGTTGACATTTTGGCTTCCTAATAGCGAAAGCCTCTGGCAAGAATTACTACTTTTGCGAGAACTTCGGGCCGATCGAATCGCCGCTCAAACGATTGATCCATTAGTTCTCGCTGAGGCGTTAATTACCTTGGTCCGATCGCCTATGATCCAATCTGATTGGAGTGCAACATTATATCCACAGAATCTAGACGATCGTTTTTCTGAACGCATTGATGCCATTTTAGGTGCAACTCCTCTCGCCCCCATTCCTGGCTGGAAAATGAGTGCAATAGTGGTGACAGGACTCTTACCCCTGCTAATCATTCCGTTTCACCATAGCTAATACTCAGTCAATCTCTCGCCAAAACCTAAGCCACGATCGTGCGCCAGATCGATCTAAACTGATGTCTACCCAAAATTTTTCGACTCAAGTAGATAAGACAGGCAAACTATGATCTCAGGGGAAATTAAAAGTTAAATCGATCGTATTTGGGATGCGTTTTGGTCGGGTGGGATATCTAACCCGCTTGAGGTGATTGAGCAGATTACTTATTTGCTGTTTTTGCGCCGTCTTGATGATTTGCATACGTTGGAAGAAAGCAAGGCAAATCGTACTAAGAAACCGATGGAGCGGCGAATTTTCCCAGAGGGCAAGGATGCTAAAAAACGTGATTATGATGAAATGCGCTGGTCTAGGTTTAAGCACGTTGCGGCGGCGGAGATGTATGAGCTTGTTAACGATCATGTGTTTCCTTTTTTGCGATCGCTAGGTGGAGATGATTCTACTTACGCACACCACATGAGGGATGCAAGGTTTACGATTCCCACGCCTGCATTGTTGGCTAAGGTGGTGGATGCTTTGGATGGTGTGCCGATGGACGATCGTGATACTAAGGGCGATCTGTATGAATACATGTTGGGCAAGATTGCTAGTGCTGGTCAGAATGGGCAGTTTCGGACACCGCGCCATATTATTCAGTTGATGGTGGAGCTAACTGCACCGACGGCAGGGGATGTGATTTGTGATCCTGCGAGTGGGACTTGTGGCTTTTTGGTGATGGCAAATGAGTATTTACGATCGCATTACCCTGAAATTTTGCGTGATGCCAAGTTAAGGGATCATTTTCACCATCGGATGTTTCATGGTTTTGATTTTGATAATACGATGCTGAGAATTGGCAGTATGAATATGCTGTTGCATGGGGTGGAAAATCCTGATATTCGCTATAAGGATTCACTGGCTCAGGAACACGCAGGAGATGAAGGGGCTTATACGCTAATTTTGGCTAATCCTCCGTTTGCGGGGTCTTTGGACTATGGGAATACGGCTAAGGATTTGTTAGAGATTGTCAAAACTAAGAAGACGGAATTGCTTTTTCTAGCGTTGTTTTTGAGGCTTTTGAAGACGGGCGGACGGGCGGCGGTGATTGTGCCGGATGGAGTTTTATTTGGTTCATCGAAGGCGCATAAAGAACTTCGCAGATCTTTGGTAGAAGACCAGAAGTTAGATGGGGTGATTTCTTTGCCTAGTGGGGTATTTAAGCCCTATGCAGGAGTCTCGACGGCGATCTTGTTATTCACAAAAACGGAGTCGGGTGGGACGGATTTCGTTTGGTTTTATGATGTGAAGGCAGATGGTTTGAGTTTGGATGATAAGCGATCGCTTTTATTGTCTGATGATAAACAGGGGGCTGTACCTGTTACACCGTTGACGGATGAGGAGCATTCTAAAAATAATTTGCCTGATGTGTTGAGGCGTTGGCAGGGGCGAAATACGACGGAACGCGATCGCCCTAGAACCGCTCAGAGTTTTTGTGTGCCGAAGGCGGATATTGTGGCGCAGGGCTATGATTTGAGTTTGAATCGTTATAAGGAAGTAGTACATGAGGAGGTCGATCATCGCGCTCCTAAAGATATTATTGCGGATTTAGCTAGGTTGGAGGCTGAGATTCAGCAAGGGATGAAGGAATTGGAGGGTTTGCTTACTGGCGTTTAACGTAATACGTTATATAATGCAAATGTAAATTGAGCTTGTTTAAGGTGTGATCCGCAACTTTAAAGATAAGGAGACTCAAAAAATATTTGAGCGTCAACGATCGCGTAAGTTGCCATCGGATATTCAGCAAGTGGCGCTAAGGAAGCTAAGAATGCTTAACCGTTCTCAAACTTTGCAGGAGCTACGTATTCCGCCAGCAAATCGACTAGAACGATTGAGTGGCGATTGCGATGGTCAATATAGTATTCGGATTAATGACCAATGGCGGATCTGTTTTGACTGGCAAGATGGTGATGCGATGAATGTAGAAATTGTTGATTATCATTGAGACTATTATTGAGGCGAATCTGATGAGTGTAGATAAACTTAATCCTATTCACCCTGGGGAAGTGCTTTTGGAAGAATTTCTCAAGCCGATGGGTTTGAGTCAAAATCAAGTGGCTCTGGCGATTCGGGTTCCTGCGAGACGTATTAATGAAATCATTCACGGTAAGCGACGAATTACTGCGGATACTGCCATCCGTCTTGCCTATTATTTCAATATGTCGCCTAAGTTTTGGCTTGGTTTACAAATGGACTATGACTTAGATGTGGCTGAGGATGAGGTGGGTGAAAGGTTGAAAATGGAGGTGATGGCGTATGCATAGAAATAGGCGATCGCGCTCAAATAACAATTTCATATAATTACTACATAGCGTATGGGAGGAAAGTCGATGACGGTGGCGATCGCAAAACCAGTTATTCCAGAGATTAGCCAAGAAAACTCTAAAAAGATCACTTTTGAGGAGTTTCTTAAGTTTGATGATGGCACGGACTTGATGTATGAGTTGGAGAATGGAGAATTAATTCAGATGCCTTCGGAGAGCGAAATCAATCAGCGTATTGCATCATTTTTATTTGCTTACTTTTTGCAGTTGGGTATCCCCTATTATCGACTCAGGATGAAGAGTGAGGTTGCGGTGAATAGTCGCATGGTGGGGGTTAGGATACCTGATTTGGTGGTGTTTTCGGAGGAGTTGGCGGCGGTGATGCAGGGAGCAAAGCGATCGCTGGTGATGTTAGATATGCCTGCGCCTGAGTTGGTGGTGGAGTTGGTGAGTCCTAGCCAAGAGAGTCGCGACTATCGCTATAAGCGCTCGGAGTATGCAGCGCGGGGAATTATGGAATATTGGGTTGTGGATGCGATCGCGCAAAAGATGACGCTTTTTCAATGGGTGGAGGGGTTTTATGATGAGTTTGTATTTACGGGTGATATGGTAATTAATTCGCCTTT
>JANXNM010000247.1 GCA_025354065.1 Synechococcales cyanobacterium 340R_concoct_173_sub
GTTGCCTGTGTTGGCTTGTGTCCATGACAAGCGGATTATTCATCGTGATATTAAGCCAGACAATATCATTTTGCGATCTCGGGATCATAAGCCTGTGCTAATTGATTTTGGGGCGGTGCGGGAGACGATGGGGACGTTGATTAATCCAAATGGTCAAAGTACGCAGTCGATCGTGATTGGGACTCCTGGCTTTATGGCGAGTGAACAGGCGGCGGGTCGAGCAGTGTTTGCCAGTGATTTATATAGTTTGGGGTTGACGGCGATTTATGCGTTGACGGGTAAGATTCCCCAGGAGTTGCCGACAGATCCGATGACGGGGGAGGTTCAATGGCGATCGTATGCGCCATCAGTGAGCGCGGGTTTGGCGAGTGTTATTGATCGGGCGATCGCACCTGGAATTCATGCACGGTTTCAGACTTCGGGACAAATGTTGGATGAGTTGTTGCGATCGGATTCACCAAGTGGGATTTTAGGGACTGTGGTTTCAATGTCGCCGGATTCAATGTCGCCGGGAGTCCAGCAGACACCCCTGATGACTGCACCCCTAAATAATGGTAATTCTGGAAACTATCACCCCACTATAATTGCCGCGCATCCAAGCTACCCAACGCAAGCAATTCAGCAACCGAGTGTTGTGATGGTGCCTAAACCAGGGATAAGTGATTGGGCAAAAGCAATGATCATGGGTGGATTTATTGGCACATTCGTATTAATTGCAATCTTTATCAGTCGCCCACAACAAACTACCCAAGTTGCAAATAATTCATCTACCGCCCTACCAACTTCTCCCACACCTGTACCCTCTGTAACACCTGCTGCTTCTCCTGTTACGGCTACTCCTCAGTCAGTCCCCCAACCAGCACCACCGCAGACTATCATTGTCCAAGCTGCTACACCAGCCAGTGAAAAGGAAACTCCTGCTGAGAAACCTGTGAAAGAAACGGAGCCTACACCAACGAAGAAGGCTAATAATACTGGTAATACCAATGCAACGATCGTAGGACAACCGGGTAGTAAAAATATCCGATCGGGTCCAGGGACTGTGTATGGGGCAAATCATATTGCCTATCCTGGTAATCGTGTACGTATTTTAGAACGTGGTAGTGATTCGGGTGGCTATACCTGGTACAAGGTTTACTTTCCTGAATCTGGTGCTGACGGCTGGATTGCGGGTCAACTATTAAGTATTGACTAAACTAGTTCGCAATTTATTCGTGATACGAGCTTGAGACAAACCCGATCGACTTTCCAGACCATTCACCATCTACTCCGCAATGAACCGTCCCCCATCTCGTGAAAAGAAATCGAACTCAATTCCGCCGAAACAATCCCTCCGAAAATTCCTACAAGAACATATTTCATCTATATTGATTATGATTTGTAGTGCAGCCGTTGTGATTGTGATGGGTATGAATGGACCGCGTGCTGATGTCGCAGGTGTAGTCTCTGAGCCTATTTTACAGAAATCTTCTGTTTCGCCGACTCAACCATTGAAGATCGATCGTAATCAGAATAATTCTGCCCAAGCTCCTGCACTCGCGTTTGACAAGATGGGCCAACCCACTTCTCCAAAAGCCTCATTACCGCTACCTTCATTACCCGTTTTTCCTGTACAAAAATCTGTCCAAGAGAACGTGATTATTAACAATCCGGTCCAAACTAAATTAGGCCATTTCCCTTATCAGGACGCTGACCCAAATCGTTTAGTTAATGCCGGAATGTTTGTAAGAGGTACTTATGAACGATCGGAACAATTGGATCAGGAAGCAGACGCAGCATTTCAACAGATGAAATCAGCAGCAGCCATGCAAGGTGTTCAGTTAATGATCATCTCTGGATTTCGCAATATTTCAGATCAAAGTGTACTTTTTGAGAAGCAAATCGCTAGGCGTGGTAGTGAATCCGAAGCGGCCCGATCGAGTGCTCCCCCTGGATACAGTGAACACCACACAGGATATGCACTAGATATTGCAGACCAACAGTCAGACACTGATCTAAAGCTTGCTTTTGAAGAAACAGCCGCATATCAGTGGCTTTTGACTAATGCCACAAAATTTCAATTTGAACAGTCATTCAGATTGAACAATAAACAAGGTGTAAATTTTGAACCTTGGCATTGGCGATACATTGGACCACCTAGAGCTTCACAAGTTTTTGCAGCAGCTAGGCAGTAATAAAGTCCTCCTTGCAGGTGTCAAAGGATTTATTGATTAATTCAGAAGACAAAACCATAGCCGATCGTCTCTATTTCAGGGGCGATGTCCTATGGCCGATCTTTGACCATTGGTTTTCTAATCAAATTTACAAATCATCCAACCAATTCTTCAAATCCTTTTTCGTTTCAAAAGATAGAAGTGCGATCGTCAACCGCTCCAATTCCTCCAATCCTAACTTCTGGATCCGTTGCATCTGGGTCTGAGAAACGTTACCTATTTTTTCCCGGATC
>JANXNM010000259.1 GCA_025354065.1 Synechococcales cyanobacterium 340R_concoct_173_sub
GAGATCTGCGATTGTTCCAAGGGTAAACAATTCTAATAACGTATTGCGTAACTCTTGACCGCGCCCTAAGGTTTCGGCTAGACATAATGCCAAAATGTATGCAACGCCTACGCCTGCCATGGTGTAGTAAGGCGAAGATGGGTCAATTAACTTGGGATTGAGGATTGCATTAGCAGGCGGTATTTCTGGCGGGATATCGTGGTGATCTGTGATGATGACGGTGAGTCCAAGTTTGCGGGCTAGGGCGATCGGTTGGTAGGCTGCGATGCCGTTGTCAACGGTAATTACAACGCGAATGCCGTCGGCGTGAAACTCTTCGATAATGCGTTCATTAAGACCGTAGCCTTCGCTCATGCGGCTGGGAATGGCATATTCAACGATCGCCCCGAGCGATCGTAATAATCGTAACAATAAGGCTGTGCTGGTCATTCCATCTGCGTCGTAGTCACCACAAATTGCGATCGGTTCACTATTTTGAATAGCCTGCACTAGTATTTCTAAACTCAAGGCCAAATCTGGAAAGTCTTGTAGCGGTGAAGGCAGTGCTTGGAGGTCTGGATCTAAAAAATTTTGTGCGTCTTCCATGCTGCTAATGCCACGATTGATTAAAACCTGGGCAATCATGGGAGAAATTCCGATCGTCTTGGCCATGGAGCGGGCCAGTGATTGATTGGCTGGATGGATTTTCCAGCGTTGATGGGGAATGCTAGGACGATCGGTGAAGGCTGACACAGGGGTTTGGTTTGAAAATGGTGATTGCATCATACCGCGAGTCTTAGCCTGGGACTGTTAACCGATCGGTTTTTCTGGATTCGATCGCAGTACTAACAATCATCGGCAGCCACCTCTCCCTCAGTCAACGAATTGGAGATCTGAGGGTGTGATGACTATAATCTACCCGACGTTTTAGGGATTTGTAGGTTGCTAAGGCGATCGTTGTTAGATAATAGAAAACCTGAGGCTGAGATGCAGTAGGTTTTGCTAAACCCTATTTTATCCGTAGCCTTTTCATAACCTTTAGATGTTTTCTATGAGTATCGCCGAACCTGTGTTGCTAAATGATTTGATGGAAGTGGGAAAGATTGTTTCAGCCCACGGGATTCGTGGTGAAATGCGGGTCTATCCGAGTACTGATTTTCCAGAGCGCTTTGAAAAAAAAGGAGTCCGTTGGCTGTTGCGTCCGGGGCAACCTCAGGCGGAAGAAATCAAGCTTTTGAAGGGATATTTTCAAGAGGGCAAGGGACTTTATGTTATTCAAGTTCAAGGGGTCACCGATCGCAATGGCGCGGAAGCACTTCGTGGCTGTACTATTTGGGTTCCGAAGAACG
>JANXNM010000286.1 GCA_025354065.1 Synechococcales cyanobacterium 340R_concoct_173_sub
ATAGCCGCAGCCATTGAGTTGCATCTGGCCCAACTTTTTCATCTAAATACAGCACTAAGCTCGACACGACGGCCAATCGGGCTTCCTGCTGTTGAGCTTGAGCCTCGGCTTCTTGATAATCAGCAACTGCGCTGGCATCTAGTAGGTTAACGGCTCCTTCGCTCTCGTCACCCAGACCCATCTCATCGGAGACCAGTCGAATAAAGTCATTGCTAGGCACTTGCGTCATGCCGCCACGCTGACTTCGTTTAAGATAGTTGACAAACCGATACATCAGTAACGGCTGATTTCGTACGGGCCGCAAACAATATTCTTCAGTCGTCGCCATCATCAAAGCATTCCGCAATCGCCCATCGATTGTACATTTCCCAATCCAGGAAGTCTGCTGTTGAAGGTAAGCATCCTGTTGCATCAGTTCTTGAATTACTTCTTGAAGCACATCCACCACAGTACGTGCCCGATCGCGAGATAAGGCAATCCAAGTTTGAATTTTGTTGCGAATCAGGAATATGCCACTGAGGCGTTGAAGTAAGTTTCGGTAGGATTTATCAGGCGCGGTATTAAGGTATCGATCGCGCAAAATCCGATAGCGAAAGTCCATCGCATTTTTAAGAATATTAAGTTGACCGCTGGAAAGATCGCTGTAACGAGTACGATCGTTGCCGACCAACCACTTGACAATGGCATCGTGATGATTCACCGCTGCGGGAAGTTCAGCCACTAGTCTGGTGTGCCACTGAACCGAAAACTGATCCATCAGGCTTTCAATGGCATCGGTGTTGTCGGGGTTATCGGATGCGATGGGCATGGGTGCGATGAGGGGAGAATCCTGAAGCTTCATAATAAAATTTTCCTTACAAGTCCAGTTCCGCAGACGATTGAGGCAGGAACGATCACTTAAACAATTTGAGTATTTTTGTGTAACCCTATTTTCTTCTTAATGTACCCACATGTAGCAACTTTATAGCTGGAAGAAGGCCAATTTAAACGTTGCTAAATAGTTTAGCAAAGCCCTCTTCCAGATTTGTTTCAATTTTGTGTCACTTTCAGCTCATAGCACTTATGCAATTAGCTAGTTATTTATCTGTGGCGTTTTAAGTGCCAAGCCCAAGCATGGGTCAAGATGGTCTTGAGGTCAGCATATTGGGGATCCCAGCCTAAGACCTTGCGGGCACGATCGCCGCTGCCAACCAAGGCTGGAGGATCGCCTGCTCGACGAGGGTTTTCAATGGCGATGATTTCGCGGCCTGTCACGGTGCGGGCAGTTTCAATCACCTCTTTAACAGAAAATCCGCTGCCGTTGCCGAGGTTGAACCGATCGCTTTTTCCACCCTTCATCAGATATTCTAACCCTTGGACATGGGCCTGGGCCAAATCTGTCACATGGATATAGTCACGAATACAAGTGCCATCGGGAGTATCGTAGTCCGTGCCAAAAATAGACACCGATGGAATTCGACCCAACGCGGCAAACAGAACTAATGGAATCAGGTGGGTTTCGGGATCGTGGGCTTCTCCGAGTTGACCTTGGGGATCGGCTCCGGCAGCATTGAAGTAACGGAATGCAACCGATCGTAGATCATAGGCAT
>JANXNM010000318.1 GCA_025354065.1 Synechococcales cyanobacterium 340R_concoct_173_sub
TTGTCTAGCAGCGTTTCAATGGTGTTGTAGTCGAGGACGATTCCGGTTCTGGGGACGGCGTTTCCATGCCAGTGGGTGACTTCTTGGATCCAAGCAGTGATACCTAGTTCAGCAAATTTTCGATAGGCGAAAAGGGCTTCCGCTGTTTTGTGTTTTGACTCAAAGGCGTAGTGTTCGATCGTCCGAGCGCAGACGGTGGCGCTCAAGATTTTAATATTGGAATTTTGCCCAGGTTTAGCATCTTTAGCGAGAGTTGCCTTACAACCTATTACCTTACGGAATCTAGGGTTCAGCTCTTTTTCAGCTTCCCAGCCTAACGACATATTTTTGATAAATTCATGTAGTGAAGATCGAGCAACGCCACATAAATGCGCTAATCCAGATTCAGACATTCCTGATTCTCCGGTGTCATCGATCGTGAAAAATTCTACGCCGTCACGTTCAACTCGTGTGATATTCATTTTTAGCCTTGGCCTTTAGTGATATTCAGGTTTGATGGTTAGCCGATCGTTCTTGCTGAAACAGGGACGATCGGTGTTCGACTCATTAGAGCGTAGAGTGATTGGAATTTCAAGCGTGGGAAGTGCGATCGCTTGGATGGACTGGAATCATTACCCTAACAGCGAGATACCAGCTTGCCTATATTGGTCTATTTAAAAAATAAAAGAACGAAATAGCAGATTGCCTGTATGGTCTATTTGCAAAATTAAAAAACGAGTCTAATATGCCTAGAAAAGTAAGACAATTCAAGAAACAACTTAAGGATCTGGGGTTTGACTGGAGACCTGGAAAGGGTCGTCATCAAATTTGGAAGCATCCTTTGTTGGTTGAACCGATCGTCATTGCCCGAAAAGATGGGGATGACGTGCCTGATTACTTAGAACAAGATCTGAAAACCGCGCTAGAGCGTCTAAACGAGGGAAAAGATTGATGAAAACAAACTACAGCATGTTGATTCAGTGGTCAGAGATTGACCAGATTTTTGTTGTGACCATTCCCGAATTTGTCGGGCGGGTCATGATGCCCTGTACTGAAGGAAATACCTACGAAGAAGCTGCACAGTCTGGGCTAGAAGTCATCGAGACCTTCCTAGAGATTTGGGAAGAAGAAGGGAAACCCATTCCAGAACCTAGAGGCTTAGTCGCTGCATAAGTTAAGAATTCAATAATGCTTGCCTCATACAAATAACCCGATATCCCGCCGACCTTCACGCATAATCTCATCACAAAACCCAGTCAAAGTCTCTTCCATATACTCGGTGCTTTGGTGCTACGAATGGTGTCGATATAGCTGATGGCGATGGACTGAAAAAGATATGATTTCAAACCACTATTTCTAATACCGAATCTTCTGCGCGGCCATCAGTTCTTTGCCCAAGATTTTCCAAAGACGTTTGCGTTGGTCAGTGCTAATCGGGCGACTGCCTTTAATCCAATGCGTCACCATCGATCGGTCCATGTGGAGCTGATAGGAAAGTTGCGCCTTACTCCAACCTTTCAACGTCAAAGCCACATCCAACATCTTGCCTGCGATCGGACCAGGCGTTTGCGGCGCACTCGGGCGTTGACGTTTTGCACGAGACAACCTAGATCCAAGCGGGCGCGACCCAAGACGAACATCTTCAATTCGGATTTCAGCAGGCGAACTCCGCAACATCAAACGACCATCG
>JANXNM010000337.1 GCA_025354065.1 Synechococcales cyanobacterium 340R_concoct_173_sub
GAAGATGAAACTCAGCTTCTTGTAAGGCGTGGAAATAGACGAAGGCGATCGCTAAGCCCGAGATTCCTACCACCGGAAACCCTAGCCACGCCATGGTTTTTAAGGTTAAAGACTGAGCCAACCGCGATCGTAATCGATCCATAACTTAAAGATGCATGGTGTATGTATAAAAAGATGCATGGTGTATGTATAAAGCCAAAGGCTAAATCCGAGATTCAAGGACTCTTTTGAGATTTTACCCGTAATTTTGGAATGGTATTTGTTATTAGTTCATCGCAAGTTTCAGAAAACCCCGATCATGGGTGTGCGACTGTACCCAAACCAGTTAAAATAATCACCTGACTTATTGTTAAGACTTCTTTACCTCATCTCCTTACCTCATTTAGGCTAATATGTCTCTTCCCATTCGGAACATTGCAATCATCGCCCACGTTGACCACGGCAAAACCACCCTTGTGGATGCGCTGCTACAGCAATCGGGTACCTTTCGCGAGAACGAAGAAGTCCCGATCTGCGTGATGGATTCCAATGATCTTGAGCGGGAGCGGGGCATTACGATTCTGTCGAAAAATACGGCAGTTCGTTACAACGACATCTTGATCAACATTGTGGACACTCCCGGACACGCGGACTTCGGGGGCGAAGTTGAGCGGGTGTTGGGGATGGTAGACGGATGCCTACTGATTGTTGATGCGAACGAAGGCCCAATGCCTCAGACTCGGTTTGTGTTGAAAAAGGCACTAGAGAAAGGTCTACGTCCGATCGTCTTCGTCAATAAAATCGATCGGGTTCGCTTGGATCCCCACATCGCCATTGATAAGGTGCTGGATCTCTTTATCGAACTTGGTGCAGACGACGATCAGTGCGATTTTCCTTACTTGTTTGGATCCGGTCTCGGCGGCTTTGCAAAGGATCAGCCCGAAGATGAATCCGACAATTTAATCCCATTGTTTAATTCAATTTTGCGCAACGTTCCACCTCCTGTGGGGGATCCGGAAAAGCCCTTGCAGCTGCAAGTCACAACCTTGGACTATTCTGAATATCTCGGTCGGATTGTGATTGGCCGGATCAATAATGGGACAATCAAAATTGGACAGCAGTACGCCCTCGTTAAAGAAGATGGCAAGATAGTTAAAAACAAAATCTCGAAGCTCATGGGCTTTGAGGGCTTGAACCGGGTTGACATCGAATCCTGTAGCGCTGGAAACCTCGTCGCTGTGGCCGGATTTGCAGATGCTAATATTGGTGAAACCATCACTTGTGCAGAAGATCCCCAAGCGCTCCCGATGATCAAAGTTGATGAGCCAACGCTTCAAATGAC
>JANXNM010000435.1 GCA_025354065.1 Synechococcales cyanobacterium 340R_concoct_173_sub
GATATGCTTCAGCCATTTAAATACTCTCTTTTTCAACCAGTACACGATCCCCCTAACCCCCTTAATAAGGGGGGACCGGACTATGATCCGGTTATTTAGACTCACATCAAACATCCAACTCTAAATTCAAAGTCTCCTTTATTAAGGGGGATTTAGGGAATCGAATTCAGAGCGTAGACAGACCAAACAAAAAAGAATCTCGCCCCAAAACTGGAACGAGATTCCGCAATGAAATAGTGAGGGCTAACCCTGCTGTTTCATGCCATACTTGCGCATAAACCGATCGACCCGACCTTCGGTATCGATAATCTTCTGTGTTCCCGTAAAGAAGGGATGATTGCCAGACCATACGTCCACATTCATCTTTGCTTTGGTGGAACCAACAACCAATACTTCTTCGCCATTGCAGACGACTTTGCATTCGTTGTGCCACTCAGGGTGAATTCCAGGTTTAGGCATTGGATAAGCTCCGTAGATTAATAGAATGTAGGATCAATCTTATTTTCAAAAGAAAACAGCCGCCAATGCTTGACATGTGGAGACAAAGCGCCGCATATCGTATCCACGAGTTGCAGCCAGAATCTTTGCCCCCAAATATCCAATCGCATTTTACCGCTTCGAGTACTGAGGTGCTTTCCGGGCTTTCCGCAGACCATACTTACGACGTTCTTTCGCACGAGGGTCACGGGTCAGCAATCCTTCGATCTTCAAAGGACCCCGATTTTCAGGGTCAAGTTCGCACAATGCACGAGCCGCTCCCATTTTGATCGCATCTGCTTGTCCAGTCAAACCGCCACCATGTGCGTTCACAAGAATGTCATATTCGCCTTCTAAACCGAGGGTCTCAAGAGGCGCTTTTGCAGCCGCCAAATAAGCTGGATTGCCTTGGAGATAGTACTCTCCAGGTTTTCCATTGATCACGATTAATCCGGTACCGGGGACTAGTCTCACCCGTGCGATCGCGTTTTTACGACGACCTGTACCTTGATATACTGCGCGTCCTTCATCAGCCATGAGTTAGACCTTCCCTGGAATCGTATTGATCGTCATCACCTGAGGATCTTGTGCAGTATGAGGATGAACATCACCCGCATAAACTTTCAGCTTGGTGAAAAGCTGACGGCCCAAAGAATTCTTAGGCAGCATTCCTTTGATGGCTTTTTCAACGATCCGCTCGGGGATACGCGCTTGAAGCTTATCAAAGGTTTCTTCCTTCATTCCACCGGGACGACCGGAGTGACGACGGTAGACCTTTTGAGTCCGCTTTTTCCCTGTAACCGTAATCTTTTCGGCATTAATTACAACCACAAAATCACCCACATCCATGAAAGGGGTAAAGTTAGGCTTGTTTTTGCCACGTAAAACCGACGCAATTTCGCTCGCTAAACGACCGAGACGCTGATCAGCAGCATCCACAACATACCAGTTGCGGGGTGCATCTTGAGGGGGAAGGTAGGTTTTTTCCATTAGCCTGGGGTTCAAATAAATAAATCAATGAGGAAATGTAGTCGGCAATGTCAGAGCAGGCTGAGCATCATACCAAGCCTCTATAGGGAAAGGATTTGGATCGTATCCAACTCGCAATAGGCAAAGTCCTTGAGGCGGAGCTGCATATTTCACCTGATCCCGGCGTTCACAAGTCCAGAGTTCTGTAAAAGACTCAATACTGCGATCGCCTCGTCCCACTTGAACTAAAAGTCCAACCAAGAGACGCATCATGCCATACAGAAATCCACTCGCCTGAATTTCAATGGTAACAAAGTCACCATGTCGCTTACAGGATGCATCTTGAACATCAACCCACGAATGCGGACGAACCGAACCCGATCGATGGAAGGCCGCTAAGTGATGACGGCCAATCAAGGGCTGCAACGCCTTCTGAATAAGAGTTTCATCCAAAGGAGCGTGATAGTAATGCCAAGACACTGACTTTGCAAACAAGTTGGGCGTGGAATTGGTGTACAGCGTATAGCGATACCGCCGATAGGTTGCTGAGAACCGGGCGTGCCAATCATCAGGAACA
>JANXNM010000384.1 GCA_025354065.1 Synechococcales cyanobacterium 340R_concoct_173_sub
AAAAAGATAGAGCTATTAGCAGACAAGGGATATCAGGGGATTAAAAAGATTCATGAAAACAGCAGAACCCCAATCAAAAAAACCAAGGGAAAATCTCTAACGGAGGAGGAGAAGAAGTTTAATCAGCAGCTAGCAAAAGAAAGAATAATTGTTGAACATGTTAACCGGAAATTGAAAATATTCAGAATACTCTCTTCTAGGTATCGAAACAGGAGAAGGAGATTTGGATTAAGGTTAAATTTAATTGCAGGGATTTACAATTATAAGCTTAGTTTATCTTTAAAACAGACGATTTCATGATACTTTCGCAGGAAGTCTAATCGATCGTCCAACTGTTTTTGCATCAGTGCGATAACCTCTTCTCGGGTTTCAGCCACTGCCACACAATCCGGAAAGTCAGCCGATCGGGCAGAGATCTGACGATCGGCCCGTGTTTCGAGAATTAGATTGATACTTTGTGCCATGGATAAATATGGGTGATGAGTCTTCTTATAGGTTAGCGATAAATCAACCCGATTGCCCCTCCCACGCATCCGTCAGGAGATATTCCCATGTTAGAAAACTGCGCCAACATCGGAAACCGATATAGAAGCTTTGCCACTTGCCGATCGGCTGCAACATAATCACGCTCGCCTAAATACCCTTATATTTCTTTTCCAACGCCGATCGTGCTTCTTCTCGATCGTCAAAATGAATCTTTTCAGTTCCAATAATTTGATAATCTTCGTGGCCTTTCCCCGCAATCAATACCCCATCGCCCGGATTAGCATTCGCGATCGCATTTGCAATGGCCGCCGCCCGATCGACATTCACAATAGCTGCCACATCACTCGAAATTCCCGCTAAAACATCCTGCAAAATTTGGTTTGGATCTTCAGTTCGTGGATTATCTGACGTAACAATTGCTTGGTCCGACAATCGGGCTGCAATACCCCCCATCAATGGCCGTTTAGTCCGATCTCGATCGCCGCCACACCCAAATACACAAATCATCTTTCCAGCAATAAAGGGCCGTGCTGCGGTTAATAGATTTTCCAAACTATCCGGCGTATGGGCATAGTCCACAATCACACTGACATCTTGTTGCTCACTCACCTGCACGCGCTCCATTCGTCCCGGTACCCCAACAAATTCAGGAAACACTGCCGCCATTTCAGCTAAATCCAGCCCCAACGCCAGACCTGCGCCAATGCCCCCTAGAAGATTTGCAATATTAAACTGTCCAACTAACGGCGATCGGAATTTAATGCTTCCCATAGGCGTATGCAATCTGCCACTTACACCACTCGCCGTATAAACAGCATCAGTAATATATAAATCTGCTTTAGTTTCAGTACTATACGTCCACACCCGATCGCCTAATCGTTCAATCAATCGCTGACCATAATGATCATCTTTATTAACGATCGCTCGTCCCCGTAAATAGATATCACTAAATAGAAGCGCCTTTGCTTCAAAGTAGTCTTCCATATCTTTGTGATAATCCAAATGATCTTGGGTCAAGTTTGTGAATACTGCCACATCATATTGACAACCCAATACCCGACCTTGAGAAAGCGCATGGGAACTGACTTCCATCAATCCATAGTCACATCCTGCTTGAATGCCTTCATTTAATTGCTTTTGGAGATCGATCGGAAATGGTGTGGTATGAGTTGCGGTTTGATTAAATCCTTTCCATCTTGTATACAACGTCCCGAGCATCATCGGCATTTTGCCAGAACGATCGAGCAAAAATTCAATAATATGAGTTGTCGTGGTTTTACCGTTCGTTCCCGTCACCCCCACCATTTTGAGCCGATCGGTTGGGCTATCATAAAAGCTCACCGCAAGACGCGCACAGACCTCAGCAGGATTTTCGACGGGGATGAGAAGTTGATCTGTTGCTGGATTTTTAGTCGCAGCGGGTTCGGAAACAATTGCTGCGATCGCTCCAGCCGTCGTTGCACTTTGCCAAAAATCTCCACCATCCACGCGGGTTCCCGGCATTCCGATGAAGAGATCTCCGGGTTTTGCGGTGTGAGAATTAGTGGTGAGTCCGCTCACTTCCAGCTTGAGTGCAGAATGCTCAAGTGTTGTCGAAATTCCGGCAGTGGCGAGTAAGTCCTTCAACAGCATGGGCGATTCCTTCAAATCATCAGATGGATCAGTATCAATCAATTAATCAGTATGTATCAAGTTGTCACATCGTCTGTCTGTAGCATAAACGGCTGTAGCATTTGGGTGATTTGTGCGATCGAGGCCCGAGGTGATTGTCGTGGTGTGGGCAAGAGTTTTCCAGAATCTGTCTGAACATACAGTACAGGGATTTCATATTGATAAGATTGAAATGCCGACTCATCTTGGGTAATATCGCGAACGTCAAGGCTGAATTCAACGGTGTCAATCGATCGGAGCTTTTCTTCTAGTCCTTCGCAAAGATGACAGCCCGGTTTGCTATAAAGAATTAGATTCATAAAATGTTGGAGTATTGTGCGATGTCCCGATCCCTAAATCCCCCTTGATAAAGGGAAACTGGAACGCGGAAACTAGAATTCAACTCAACCTAGAATTCAACTCATAGTCCCCCTTGATAAGGGGGATTTAGGGGGATCGTCCTAGTTTTGATTTGTTACAGAATGAAGTCCGCATTCTTTTTTCGTAGCATCTTCCCACCACCAGCGTCCTTCGCGCTCGTGCTGATTGGGCAATACCGGACGAGTACAAGGCTCACAACCAATGCTAATGAATCCGCGTTCATGGAGTGGATTGTATGGGACGTTCCAAGTGCGAATATAAAGCCAAGTTTCTTCTGATGTCCAGTTTGCTAAAGGATTAAACTTCACTAAATTTTTACCAGGTCCAGAAAACCCAGGGTCTGCCTGCACAGCGGGAACAGAGTCTCTAGTGGATGGGCTTTGGTCTTGGCGTTGTCCCGTAATCCAAGCATCCATGGTCGCGAGCTTCCGACGTAATGGCGCAACTTTCCGGACCGTGCAGCATTCTTTGTGGCCATCCTCATAGAAGCTAAAAAAGCCTTTCTCTTGTGTGAATTTTTCTAAGGCTTCAGTGTTGGGAGACATGACTTCAATCGTGATGCCGTAGTGTTTACGAACCCGATCGATATACTGATAAGTCTCGGGATGCAAACGTCCTGTATCCAGGCTAAAAACCTTAATGTCTTTTTTGATTTTGTGGGCCATGTCGATCAGCACGACATCCTCTGCGCCACTGAAGGAAATGTAAATATCATCAAATAAGCTCAGTGCTTTTTCCAGGATTTCTTGAGGACTTTTGCCCGTCAGTTCGGCCTCTAAGCTAACGACATCGAGGCTAACAGCATCAGGGATGGCGATCGTGGTGGACATAATCTGTGTTCTCTCTAACTCAATGGATGACATTCTATCAAGCTGTATGCACTTAGACGCGATTCTCATCTTAAATCCAAACCGATCGCCTCTGTTGTGTTCAATCTAGGGATTACGAATTTGTAGCATTTGATTGCCACCTTTTTGGAATTCATAATCAACGGGCACAATTTTTACATCGAACCCTTTTCCCAAAAGATTCTCAATAACTGCATCAACATACGGCGATCGGGAACAGTTAAGTTTTAGCAATGGAAAAATGCGAAGTTCTTTAGAAACGCGCAAAAGTTCATGAATTGAATCAAGATGAAATTCAAGGGTGAGTTGATCTGAATATAAAAATAACAAATGAGAACTTAGGCACAAATCAAATTGATTATCCGTAAAGTCTAAGCTAGGTAATGACTCAGCCCGATACCGTCCAGATTCTTTGCCTGCTTCATAGTCCACCAAGAAATCTTCCATGGCATCAAGCCTTGCCTGACCTAATTCATCCACATTTCGGAAGTTTTTCCAAATATATCGATCGGGATTTTGCTTAACTTGAGAAATTACGGTTTTGTAGGTTTCTTCAACCCGTTGCCGAATCTGCTCTGAAGAAAATTCATATACAGGATCGATCGATACGACAGAATAATTTTGTTTTGTCATTTCAGCATTGAAGCTCGCTGGACCATCTCCACACCCTAAGATATTTGAGTTTAGATCTGCATCCGTCAGACTAAACATCAATTTGTACTCTTCTAACGTTCGGCCCCAAGGCACTACTTTACTGAGTTTCATAAAATCACGATCGACGTTCCTAAACTAATTGCAATTGTACGTTCTCTCAGTGCAGTCATGCGATCATTAAAGCGCCCGACTAAAGTCCCCGTGTCACCGCACTGCCCGCTCCTTGAAACATGATCCAAGATAGGAAAAAATTTGAAATAAAAATGGACAGTAACGATGTCACCACCGCTGTTGTTGTGGATTCGCCAACCCCCTTAGCGCCGCCTGTAGTCGTCAATCCCCAACTGGTTCCAATAATCGCAATCAGAAACCCAAACACGATCGCTTTCAAGGGCGCACTACATAAATCCCAGACGGTCAAAAATTTTCGTGCCGAATCCAAAAACACTATATTTGGAATGCCGTAGATCAAATTCGCCATCGCCATACCACCCAAAATTCCCGTGCCTAATCCCAAAATGGTCAACAGCGGCAACATCAAACAACAAGCCAATACCCGAGGCGTAACTAAATAATCGATCGGATCAGTTCGCAACATGTACAGCGCATCAATTTGTTCCGTCACCTGCATCGTGCCCAACTCCGCCGCAAACGCCGAACCCACACGACCCGCGATCGTTACCGCCGTCAACACTGGAGCCAATTCCCTCGCCAAGGACAACGCCAGCACCCCGCCAACTGCCGATCCGGCCCCAAAATTCAAAAATTCCCGCGCTACCTGAATCGTGAACACCATGCCGACAAAGGTCGAAGTCAGCAACGCAATCATCAACGACTGCGGCCCAACAATCGACATCTGTTCCAACGTGTTGCGACGGTTGATTTTCCCCTTTAACAGATGCAGTATCACTTGCCCCATCAACAGCAGCGCCATCATCATGCGGTTGAACCACAGGGAAAAGGGCGATTTTGGAGCGGATTTTTGAATCAATTTTCGGTCAGGATTATCACTCATTCCGCAAGTTAGAAAAGCTGAAATATTAAAAGGTCAATTGTCCTTCATTCATGAGACTACCGCGTTTGGGGCCGATCCATGGCAACTTTCCTTATTCCTCCAGTTTCCAATCAGCCATCCCTCTCAACGAATTAGCACATAGCTCAACTGCGTCATGAAGCCTTGATATTTGCGATCTCCTTATTCTGGCTTCGTGATCCCCGATCGCCTGAATATCAGAGTTTCATAACATATTGATCCCCGTATCCCCCTAAAAATGGTAAAACCCTCATAAATTGATAAATCCGATCGGTTGATCTCCAACAGAAATAGCCCCACTATGGGTTTACGCCAGGGGATCACACCTAAAGAATTATGCCATTGAGCTGAGTTCGTGATCCCCACTCAGCGTCTGATAGTCGGTTCGGCCTCAAATTACGAGTACGAAAAATCATTTTCCCGGAGTTACATCCCATGACCGTTCCAATTCCTTTAGAAGACATGACTCTGCGTCAATTGCGCCGTGTTGCTAGTGCGGTCGGGGTTTCGCGATATAGCCGAATGCGGAAAGATCAACTTTTGTCATCCATTCTTGAAAAGCAAGGGCCAGCACAAACCATGATTGAAGCCTCAAAGTATGGATTACAGGCGGTCTCGACTGTGGATTTGTCCTTGGCGGATGTCGATGACTCGTTTGTAGGATTGCCCAAGGGCTATGGTGATAGTCGCATTGTAATTTTGCCTCGCGATCCCCAGTGGGCCTATGCTTATTGGGATATTTCCAATGAACATAAACAAGAATTGCGTCGTCAAGGCGGTCAGCAATTAGCGCTGCGGTTGTTTGATGTAACGGATTTGGATTTGGGTATTCAGTCCCCCCACAGCGTTCAAGAGTATGGCTGTGATGAGATGGCTCGTGAATGGTATTTGCCTTTGCCCGTGAGCGATCGGGAATATCTATTGGAAATCGGTTATCGGACTTGGGATGGCCGCTGGTTGAAATTGGCCCGATCGGAATCCATGCGTGTGCCTCCGGTTTATCCATCGGATTGGGTTGAAGATCAATTTGTCACTTTGGATTGGGAAGAGCCATTAGAAAGCAAAAGTGTATTGAAATTAGTACCTCCTAGCCAAAAAGTGCCTGAAAGTACCCCGACTTATCAAGCTCAAACTGAACTTCGTAACCACGTTTTCGGCATGGTGGGTGAAGTAGAAGCCCAGCGTATTGCAGGTTCTCTCTATGGCTCCATGCAACAGGCTCCAAGCCCTGCACCATACCTCGATTCCGTAAGTTCCTATGTGTTCCCATCGGGCGCTGGTTTGTGGGCTTTACCGACGTTCTCGGGTTTAAATATGTCGGGCATTGGCTTATCGTCTGGAGAATTGGCAAAACCACAGCCTCGTAAGTTCTGGTTAGTCGCTGATGCGGAATTGATTGTTTATGGTGCGACCGAACCGGATGCAACGGTGTATGTGGACGGCGAACCGATCGTACTCAATTCTGATGGCACATTCCGCTTCCAAATGTCATTCCAGGATGGTCAATTGAAGTTCCCGATCGTGGCTGTGGCAGCGGATGGTGAACAAAATCGATCGGTACGCATGGACTTCGAGCGAATCACGTCCAATCGTCGGACCAATACCAAAGCCGAAGCCATTGAAGAATGGTTTGCGACTCCTTAGATAGGCTAGTTCTAGAATAATTTGACTCTACGATAATTCGGACCATTTTGAGTCTAGTGGTAAAGAAAGCTTTCCTTGCCACTAGGCTATCTGCATAGATATAGCGGTAGCCTTTTTAGTTAGGACGTAGCCTCTTTCAGAATAGTATCAATAGCCTCCCTCAAATCCTAGGAATCACGCAACAACTTACGAACCCGACTTTTAATCCAAGCCCAACACTTCTCAGTTCGACTTGGAGAATAGGGCGGTAAATACATCACTTTGCATCCTGCTGCTTCAATATAAGACTTCAATTCGGAAGTTGCGATAGTGGCTTTGGTGAAATGCAATCAGAATCGTCATGATTTCATTCAAGCTCAAGGACCGTTTACGGTTACGAGTTTCAGGCCGTTACCCAGTAACTGACATTTCCATTTGGATTCAAAGGCTTGGCAAAAATCATCGACCTGGCAAAACAGTTCTTCTAAGCTAGACATATGGGAGCAGCCTGCTGTTTGGATTACAACTTCAACCTAACGGCTTCTCCTTTTTTGCCTTCTCTAGCCGCCCACCTTAGTATCTAAAATTGACGTTCAACTATGTTATCCCGATCGGTTTCTCAATATCAACCCCGTTGACGAAGCCGATCGAAACGAGAATTGAAAACCACTATCGCACACTAACAAATCGTTCCTGAGCAATAGCTCGTAAATGCTCCACATCTTCCCGACGCGACACCGAAAGGGGGAACGGTCGATCGGACTTCATTCATTAAAATCTCAGTTGTTAAGGATTGCTATCGAGATTCAGAAAAACTCTGGACCCACACGACTATGCAGATTTCTCTTCATCGCTAACATCGCGTAATTGGGGAATCGCTAACATTGTGAAAAATCCACCTATAAGCAGTAATTCCATTCCCAGTCAATAAGGTGGAGAGGCATTCATCCTACTGTAGAGGAAACGGTGATTTTGAGATTCATAAAGATGAACTGACCTATCACCACGCCACCGATTTTCTGAATTACTCTGACGTTCTAAAAAGAGTTTCTCACGATCGGACCCGTAACCGTCGTTCACCAAGCTTTAGGTTTATTCAAAATCAAATCGGTATGGCCATTGGTATGATTGTGCTTATTATGTATGATGATACCTGCCGATTTCTTGCTGAACACTTTTCCTCTGACTTTGCGAGTTGGCTACTCGGAACCTGTGTCACCCTGACAGAACTCAAACCGTCTGAGCTTTCCCTCGATCCGATTCGCGCTGATGCCTTGATTTTGCTGCAATCAGATGACGACATTCTGCATATTGAATTCCAAACAGTTCCACGAAATAGTATTCCGTTTCGCATGTTAGATTATCGGGTGCGATCGTATCGAAAATATCCGAATAAAAATATGCGACAGGTGGTCATTTACCTGAAGCAGACGGGATCAGAGTTAGTTTATCAAACCAGCTTTACGATGGAACGGACTCGCCATGAGTTTGAAGTAATACGCCTGTGGGAGCAACCTGCCTCACTGTTTTTGGAATATCCCGGACTGATCCCCTTTGCCGCTCTTGGCGATACTATTGATATAGAAGCAACGCTACGCCAAGCAGCTCAAAGGATCGACCAAGTTGCTGACCCCGTGATAAAAGCGAATCTTGTTGCAGCGTCAGGGATTTTAGCTGGGTTAAGATTAGAAGATGAAGTTATTTATCGCATATTGCGGAGAGACATCATGCAAGAATCCACTGTCTATCGATCGATTGCAAGAGATGAACGGAGAGAAGAAAAACGCTCGATCGCGCTCAACTTTTTGCGAGATGGATTTTCCGTTGAGGCAGTTTCACACGGGACAGGGTTATCGATCGAAGAAGTGCAACAACTCCAACAACAGTTAGACGCTGCTTCACATTAACAAGCCGCTAAGGTCGATCGTAAACGCCACACACCCAACACTGGAAGGCACATCATACAAGAATCCACCGTTTACCGATTGAAAGAGGGGACGATCGATTTGGGTAAGGGCGGCGGTGTTACGATCGCCATAAAATCGCCGTAAATGAGTTGGATTTACGATCGCTTTATAACAGCAGATTTTCTGATCCTCCATTGGTAAAGGTAAGCCGCAGAAATAAACCAAAGCCATGAGAATCTTAGTAAGAATAAATCATTAACTAATCTTCGCGTTAATCTAGGTGTATCAAAATCACCCAATATTTGTTTACCAGTAGTGGTAAACAAAACATAAAGGAAAAAACACACAACAATTGGTAAAAGTGATAAGACTAGTATTCCAAAGTCTCGAATAATCAAAGCTTTGAATTCTGGTAACCTGAGCCATTGTGGAGGATTGGACCATAGAAGCTTAAGGAAAAGGGAATACAACCCTGCCATAATTA
>JANXNM010000436.1 GCA_025354065.1 Synechococcales cyanobacterium 340R_concoct_173_sub
TGTATCTCCATGCAAAAACATCAAAATATCCCCTGTTGCAACTGCCGCACCAGCATTCATTTGATACGATCGGCCATGCCCGCACAGCACCACCTGAACCCCAAATTCTGTAGCAATTTCAACCGTATTATCAACACTGCCCCCATCCACAACGATAATCTGAATAGGATTGCTGCTGGCATCAAAAATAGATTGCAACGTACTCGCTAAATAAACAGATTCATTTAATGTCGGAATCACAATAGAAATCACTTATCAGCTACTCCAATATTAGCTAGCCAACTATCAGCCTTTAAATACTGCAAATCCTCAGGCCGATCGATATCTGGCAAGATTTCCAATAATTCGTAGCTTAGATTTAATTTTTTTACGATCGCTAATGAATCCTGTAACACTGAAGTCGTACTCCAAGAAATATTCGAGAATAATTCTGGAATCTGTTTTGTCAAACCAATTAGATAATAGCCCCCATCAACCGCTGGACCAAATATCACATCTTTTCTGTTCAATGCTACAAAAGCCCGATCGATTAAGGCTTTATCGATCGCTGGACAATCTGTTCCAATCATTATAATGCGATCGCAGCCCTGATCAAATCCTAATTGAAATGCTTGTTTCATTCGATCGCCTAAATCACCATCACTTTGATTAACATACTTAAAGTCACCTAGCCAATCATACATTAGACGTTGGCTCCCACCAGAATAGTGAATCTCAGGATTGAATGATCCAATAGTCTTCACGGTATGGATTACTAGTCTACGATGGAGTTTCGCCGCCCCACCCACCCCCAGAGCCGGAATTAAACGTGTTTTTGTTTGTCCGGGTTCTGGGTATTTTGTCATTACGATCAATCGGTTCATTATCAATTGCGTCCCTAACAACAAGCCTGAGCCTCGATCGTCACTCGATAATCTAATCCCTTTGTTTGTCGTGCATCCCGAAAACTATCGAAATTACAACTAAATGATTTCGCCTCATCATTTGGCACCTCTGTATACGGTTCAATTCCAATTACCGCATCACAATATGGACCATTTGGGTCGGTATACAAATCATATGTTTTCGCACAAACCGCCATTCTCGCCCCGCGTACCAACGTATGCCCATCATCATCCTGAACCGACTTCCACGGACCCTTATAAATTACCGCCTGATGACGCTCTAAACACTCTCCCTGCTTGCCTTTATATGCTCTCACCGTAAGCGATCGAAACTCCACACCATCAATCACCTGCCAAGGTTCCTCCTGTCGCACTAAAATCTCAATTCCATGAAATCCAGCATTTTCAAACATTTCTACAAATTCAGTTTCTAAAAATGCCCCTGAAATACAACCACTCCAAAGATCTGGATCATCCATAATGGCCTGCGTCGGTAATTCGTCACAAACAATATCTGAAATCACCGCTCGTCCACCGCGTTTTAATACCCGAAAAATTTCCGCAAAAAGCTGTTGCTTATCTTCCGGTTTAACTAAATTCAATACACAATTAGAAACAACCATATCCACCGTATCCGTTGCAATCAGCGGGCTTTCTCGCCGCAACCGATCGCACTCTACTTCTAAATCCATCATTTGTTGAACGGTCGTAATCGGATTCTTAACAATCCATTCATTCAATGCATCGAGATCCAAAGCTAAATCTTGAATCTTCGCCCTTACAAATTTAGTATTGTGATATCCAATCTTTTCAGCAATCTCGTCAACATAACTCCTCGATAAATCCAACATCGCATCATTCATATCCACGCCAATCACTCGGCCTAATTCCCCCACCTTCTGCGCAATGATATAGCAATTCTTTCCTGCTCCAGACCCTAAGTCCACCACCACCTCACCCTCATTCAC
>JANXNM010000430.1 GCA_025354065.1 Synechococcales cyanobacterium 340R_concoct_173_sub
AGGATTAAACATTTCAAGGGTTCCTGGTTTTGCCGCCATCGGTGCCGGGGGATTGGCGATTAAAGCTTCAACCTTTGCCGTCACGTCCGAGGGAACCGATCCCCCAAAAGCCCCTTTGATTTTAAATCCAGAATAGCCGCCGGGATTATGACTTGCCGTAATTACAAATGCACCTAATACATTCATCGATTTGGCCGCCCAACTAAATGCAGGCGTGGGGGCAAAGCATTCCGATAGTAATACGTCAAACCCACATTTCTGAAGGGTTCTGGCGGTGGTGAGGGCAAATTCTTCAGAGAGAAAGCGCCGATCGTAACCCACGATAATGGTATTGCTTCCGGTGGTTGGACCGTAGGTTTCTTTGAGAACTTGAGCGGCCAAGGGTGCGACAAAGACTAGGCGCTCAAAGGTAAAGTCAGCAGCAATGAGTCCACGCCAGCCATCGGTGCCAAATTTAATTGGATTAATAGTTGTAATTCCGAGAGATTGTTCTGCCATAGGAGAAGAGACCTTAACGTTAAAAATAATCAGTACAAGTTAATTTAGAAACACCTACTTGATAATCCTACAGTTCTGGTCCCTACTCTTGATGGAATTTAGAATTTAAAGCGCGGATCGTTGCAGTTCACCCGCGATCGCCAGCTTCATTTCCCGCACGGCTCGCTCTAAACCGACCAATACAGCACGGCTGATAATCGTATGGCCAATATTCAATTCTTCCATGCCGGGAAGCTGACCGACGGGATAAACATTCCAATAGGTCAACCCGTGACCTGCATTAATCCGCAGATTTAAGGACGTAGCAATTTCACAGCCAAGTTTCAAGAGATGTAATTGCGTGGCCCGATCGTCTTCGTTTTTGGCTTCCGCATATTGCCCCGTGTGCAGTTCAATGAACTTTGCCTTAGACTTTGCGGCGGCTTGAATTTGAATTTCGTCGGCATCAATGAATAAGCTCACCGGAATGCCTGCCGATTGCAATTTATCCACCACTTTCGTCATTCGATCGATCGGTCCTGCAATGTCCAATCCGCCCTCCGTCGTCACTTCTTCCCGCCGTTCAGGCACAAGCGTCACGTAGTCAGGTTTGATTGCTAAGGCGATTTTCACCATCTCGTCTGTCGCAGCCATT
>JANXNM010000440.1 GCA_025354065.1 Synechococcales cyanobacterium 340R_concoct_173_sub
AACGAACTTAACTACTTACTAAATTTTGGAGAAGAATCATGAAATCCAACCGTAAATTCCTTAGCCTCGCGATCGGTTTTGCCCTCATGACCAGCCTCGCCGCTTGCAGTACTTCCCCTTCTAATTCAGGTGATGCGATGAAGAAAGATGGTAATGCAATGAAAGGTGGCGATGCGATGAAGAAAGATGGTAATGCAATGAAAAGCGATGCGATGAAAGGCGGTGATGCAATGAAGAAAGATGGCGATGCAATGAAAAGCGGTGATGCAATGAAGAAAGATGGTGAGAAAAAGTAATTAATCCTTAGGGAGACATGAAAATGGATAGCAGTTCACTGAATCGACGGAAAATGCTGACCTACTTGGGATTAAGTATGGTGAGCTTGGGAGGAACGATCGCCTGCATTCCCCAAACCGTCCAATCCAATAGCTCAACGGCAGTCAAACCTGTGGAATCGTCGGAACAGACACTAGCGGCTCAGCCTGGACGATCGCTTCCAGAATTCCAAGGCATTGAACAATGGATCAATTCAGCACCGCTATCCATTCGTGATCTCAAAGGTAAAGCCACGCTCATTCACATTTGGACCTTTGGTTGTATCAATTGCCAACGCACATTGCCCTATGTCATTCGTTGGCATGAACAATATGCAAAACAAGGTCTTAATGTGATTGGCATTCACACGCCGGAGTTTGGGTATGAGCGTGATATTGGCAATGTCAAACGAGCCATTCAGAAACGTGGCATCACCTATTCCAATGCGATCGACAATAAATTCACGATGTGGAAAGCATACAACAATGAATACTGGCCCCATTTGTTTCTTGCCGATCGACAAGGCATCATTCGCTATGATCACATTGGCGAAGGAGCTTATGACACCACTGAGAAAACCATTCAAATGTTACTGAATTAGAGGGCTGAGTTGAATTGTTGAGTTAAATCATGGCACCCCAAAATTTAAGTATTGGTTTGGCCTTAATTGCAGGCATTCTCACGGCGGTTTCTCCTTGTATTCTTCCCGTATTGCCCATTATTGTAGGCCGATCGCTTTCGACTCACCGTTCAGGGCCGCTATTGCTAATCTCTGGATTAGTCGCAGGGTTTGCGGTGGCCGGGAGTTTGATTGGAATTACGGCGCAGTGGTTGGGGGGATTGATGGCGGTGCTGCGGAGTGTTTCGATCGTGCTGCTCCTCAGTTTAGGATTACTCACACTATTTCCCAATTGGAGTTACCGACTATTTAGTGCTTTACCCATTCAACGGTGGATTAAGAAACCGAAAGCCGTGGGACTCTGGGGTGAATTTCTTTTGGGTACCCAATTGGGATTGCTTTGGACCCCTTGCGCAGGTCCGGTGTTGAGTAGCATTTTGTTACTTTCTGTCAACCAGAATGCATCTCAATCCTTGGGATTATTGGTCGCCTATGGCATTGGTGCCGCTTTACCCATGTTGGCGATCGCTTACGGGGGACAAGCGATCGCGAAACGATTTTTAAAATTACGTGAAATTAGTTCACAATTGACTCGTATTGGAGGTGGTTTAATTATCTTGACTGCGATCGCGATTTTGTTGGGCTGGGATGTGGAAATTCAATTATTACTTGCACCTTTGTTCCCGCAGCAAACACTTTAGTTTTACCTTTAGTTTAAATATGAGAGGACGATCGCCCGTGGAAGAAGCCGAGAAATCAACCAAAAAAGCTAAAGCCCCTAAACAGGATCTGCTGGCTAAGGCGTTTCATTGGATTAATATTGTGAGCCTACTTATCATGACGAGTAGTGGGTTACGAATTTATAATGCAAATCCGGTTTTTGGTGGACGAGAGGGAATGCATTTTCCTGGTACTTTTTTGTTGGGCGATGGACTAGCGGATGGGCGAGTTTGGCATTTTGCGGCGATGTGGGTTTATGCCATTAATTTGCTAATCTACGGACTCTACATTTTTATAACAAAACGCTGGAAAAATCGCTTTGCAGCATCCAATGATCTCAAAGCACTCCAAGTTAGTGCCAATGTAAAACGGAAGATTTTTGCAGGACACAAGATTGTGTATACCGTGATCATTCCAATATTACTACTTGCGATCGTCTCGGGTATAGTCATGTACAAACCCGCACAATTGGCTTGGCTAGCAAGTCTTTTTGGCAGTTGGCAGGTATTACGAACAATACATTTTTTGACGATTCCGATCGTATTAGGATTTACATTTGTCCATTCATTTTTAGCCTTAAAGTTTGGCGGAATACGATTAGTTAAATCAATGTTTGTATGAATTCTGTTTGCGTAAATTCTATTTTTACAAGCTCAAGGGGAGAATATTATGGGTCTGATATTACCAAAACAAACGCTATCTCGCCGTAGATTACTACAATGGTCAGGCTTTGTCGGCGGAAGCTTTTTACTGAATGGCTGTAGTTCATCGTGGGGTGTTTCTCAAGTTAATCAATGGACTGAGCCGTTAAACCAAACCATTCAGCAACTAATGGTTTCACAGCGCCCTGTCCCTGAATTTGCAGTGAACCAAATTGAACCGAATTCACTATTGATTAACAGCTTTAATGGTGTCCCCGATATTGACCTTAAAGCATATCGACTTACCATTTCAGGCGAAGTCAATAATCCGATTCAGCTTAGCTTAGGCGAAATTCAAGCGCTGCCGATGACTTCTATGATCATTCGGCATATTTGTGTAGAAGGGTGGGCGGCGATCGTTCAATGGGGCGGCATTCGATTAAGCGATTTAATTAAATTAGTCCAGCCCAAGGATGATGTCCGGTATGTTTATTTCAAATCAGCAGACGGTTATTATGAAAGCTGGGATCTTGCGGCCTCATTGCATCCGCAAACATTACTAGCCTACCAAAAAAATGGTGAACCACTTCCCCAAGATAATGGTGCCCCACTTCGCCTCGCCTCGCCCGTTAAACTTGGCTATAAACAAAGTAAATGGGTGACAGAAGTTATATTGACCAAACAATTGATGCCAAAACAAGGCTATTGGGAAGATAGAGGGTATGAATGGTTTGCCGGACTTTAAATCAAACGCTCCACAGCCTCCCAGTCACTACCTTGACGAATGATTTCAGGGCTATTCCCGGTCAAATCGACCATGGTAGATAGATGACCGGATGGTTCAGTGTCGCTATCAATAATTATATCCACCATTTTTTCGTAACAATCAAACAATTCAAAGCGTGAATCTGCAAAATGAGGCGATTCAAATTCTTCTTCAAGGGCCAGTGCATAGGCACTTGTAGAAATAATTGGATTGCCTAAGGCGGTCATAATCGCCAAACAAACCCCATGGTCAGGAACCCGAATGCCTGTGGTTTTACGTTTGGGATGCTGTACAAGTTTTGGCACCAGTTTGGTTGCAGGCATGACAAACGTATATGGACCCGGTACTAATTTTCGCATCAACCGATAGGCACTGTCGCTCACGTCCGCATATTGAGCAATATCAGCCAACGAGTGACACAGAAAGGTGAGGGGCTTGTCATTGGACATTTTTTTGATTTGGCGAACACGATCGACAGCGGTTTTTGAATTCAGGTCACAGCCGATCGCATAAACGGTATCCGTGGGATATAGCATCACAGCCCCCGATCGTAATGCGGTCACAATAGTGTCGATCGTTCGTTGTTGCGGGGTCTCTGGATGGAGCTTGTAGGTCTGGGCCATGATAAAACTAAATGATTGGGCAATACCTTCAGACAATAGCGCCAAAGTTGGGACGATCGCGAGATTCTTAAATCAGATTTTGCTTAACTCAGACTTTGGTAAACTAGAAACAGATGGAATCAAACCTAGGACTTTAATAATGGCTGCCGACCCAATTACCCCTGCTATTAGCGATCGAATTTGCGCCCATATGAATGATGACCACGCAGAAGCCGTGCTGCTTTATGCCAAAGTCTATGGACAGTCCACCGATGCTACTTCTGCGACGATGGTTGCGATCGATCCCCTTGGGATGGACCTAACGGCTGAAGTCAATGGCACCCCTACGCCGTTACGGGTTTTATTTGATCATACCTTAGAGCATTCTGAAGATGCCCACACGACGCTAGTTCGTATGATTAAATCGGCTCGCAAGCCCGCCTAGTCGAAGCTTATGGCGATAGGAACACCTTGATTGTGGGCATGATGGCTTGGGTGGAGTTTAAGACCCGATCGGACTCGATAATTTTCCCAATTCCCCACTGCTCTTTTGCCCAACTTTTGTTAGCCCCAATCTTGCCATGTCCCGCATCGCCTTTGTTTTCCTAGAAATTTTATCCTGTGAAGGGGGGATTCAATCCTACGTTCGCGATATTTTAGGTGCATTACCTTCAGCACTAGACGAGACGATTGCAGATGTATTTTTATTGCGTGACAGTCAGCTGATCGACAACCCCTATGAGTCAGAACAGCTCAAGTTTCATTATTTCAAAACCACTTCACCAAACCGTTCTCGTCTTAAACTCATTGCGGCTCTACTGACCTACATAATTCGATCGCGCCCTACCCACATTTACTGCGGCCACATCAATCTTGCGCCAATCATCCATGCGATTTGTCAGCCGCTTGGGATTCCGTTTACTGTGTTGACCTACGGAAAAGAAGTCTGGGAGCCACTCGGGGCATCCTATCAAAAAGCATTACGAGCTAGTCATAAAATTTGGACCATTAGTCGTTATTCCCGAGATCGGCTTTGTGCCTCAAATCAAATTAAATCAAATAAGGTGGAATTCCTTTATTGTGCGGTAAATGGTCGCGCATTTCAGCCTCAATCAAAAAACGAGCTTTTGATCCATCATTATGGATTTGAACATAGCAAAGTACTCATGACAGTGGCGCGGTTGTGGTCGGGAG
>JANXNM010000445.1 GCA_025354065.1 Synechococcales cyanobacterium 340R_concoct_173_sub
TTCATGGTGATTTTTAGTTTTTTCTAGGGTGGAAAAAACCAAAAACTTGAGCCACCCCACGGTGATGCGTTAGTGGGATGGCTCAAAGGCTGCGTGTTAACATAGCCGGAGGCCGCCCGCTGGCGTGTTCAGCGCGTGTGGTTTAGCCCTTGGCTGGTGTTAGTCGCACTAGCCATCGGTGCTCAAATTTTTGGGGCCAGATGCTTGGTTGCATCCTGTGAGATTTAGCGTAGCGGATTTGATCTGGGTTTTCAAGCGTGTGGCGGATGGAGTTTTTTAGGCTTGCTTGAGGAAAAAATGATTCCCGTTCCCGGTGGTTGGCCAACGATCGTAACAAAAGGGTTCTGGTTCATCACTAAACGCCGATCGTTTTGAAGGAAAGACCGATCGTTTATTACTAAAGTCCTCTGGTTCTTCAATCAATGGAACTGTTTTGGCTTGAGCGAAGGTGCTTTCTTTAGGTTCGCTTAAGGGCAATCGTCCTTGCCATCTGATCCACTGGAAACCCATACACCCCGTAACTAATCAGCAGAAAAGCGATCGGCTTTAAGTTGTCTCATCTGGCATGAAGAAATTATACTGAAAACGGAATAAGCCAAAATACTCAATCAGAAAACATTGTCAAGACAATGTTTTCTCTAACGTCGATGGTGGTTAATACGTTTATCTCTAAAGTACTTGTGCTCTCCGAAATAAGGTAAAGCAGTTTATCCAATTTATTCTCTGATTAACAATGATTAAAATTCCTAAAATCTCTATTCTCACAATATTTGGGTTGTCATTAGTATTTACAACTCCAGCACGAAGTGAGATGGTTCATGTCGCAAATTCTAGTTCAGGTGAATTTAGTAGTTTTATTGATACGAATTCAATTACTTCAAATGGAAGATTTGTTGAGGCTTCAGTAACTCGTCAAAATACCATTCCAATTAATGGAGTATCGTCCTCAACAAGTAGACAAAGAGCAAATTGTTCTTACAGAAGTATGAATAGTATGGAATACGCATCCTATGACTCTAGAGGAAAACTCTTGTTCTCGGAGCTAAAGCCATTAGGGTGGTTTGCGGTTTTACCTGGCTCTGTTGCAGAGGCCGAGTATAATTTCTTATGTAGATCTAGAACGTAATAAATGTACTATCAATCGTTCCTGAGAAATGATTGGTAATGCATTTGTATGAAGGATGAGGAATAATCAGTAGCCCTGGGAGTACCCCATCACACTTCTAGATTAGCCCCTGTTTCTCTATTCCTTAGGTAAGTGCACTACCCTAAATTCTCTGTACAGCAGGTTCGCATTCATTAAGTAGGTAGGCTAGGAAAGTATCAAATTCAAGTCACCTGTGTTGACACTGGTATTTCTTCAGGGCTGTTTCATTCTCGCGAGACTTGCTAAGTTTCAACTTTGTATCAGTTTCCTAGGCTGAGACTTCTTTCTCTAATTCATTAGATTCTGACGCTAAATTTCATTAATTCTTTATTTAACATCAAAAATTTATATAAATACAGGCAAACTTACTTATTTGCTTAAAGTTTAAATCGTGTTGTCTAAATAAAAATAAAAATAAAATACCATATCTGGACGTGAAGTAGTCTATCCAATTTATTCCCTGATTGACAATGATTAAAATTCCTAATATTTCTATTCTCACACTGTTTGGCTTGTCATTAATATTTACAGCTCCAGCACGAAGTGAGATGGTTCATGTTTCAAGTGCTGAGTCGGGTGAATTTAGTAGTTTTATTGATACGAATTCAATTACTTCAAATGGAAGATTTGTTGAGGCTTCAGTAACTACACAATATGAAATTCAAACTAATGGAGTATCGTCTTCAACAGCTAGGACAAGAGTAAATTGTTCTTACAGAAGTGCGAACATTATAGAACATGCAGCTTATGACTCTAGAGGAAAACTTTTGTTCTCGACTCGAAAGCCATCAGGATGGAGGTCGGTCATACCTGGTTCTGTTGGAGAGAGCGAGTATAATTTTCTATGTAGAACTAGAATGTAATAAGGAAGCTTCCTTGTTTAATTTCCGTAGTTTTTAGGGCAAAGTACAATCTATTTTTTGAGATTGTCTTTGTCCTTTATTCTAACTCTTACCAAGAATCGTCCTTGTTCTCAATGCAATTAAGTTCCAATTTATGCTATCACTCGTCTCAATTACAGTGCGATCGTCCTTTCTCAGCCTTTCCATCGAGAGCAACCATTACAGACTAGCTACGATCGACAAAATATCAAATACTAAGAGAACGATCGATCGTCTTTGTGAATCGATCGCCTTTCCTTAGTCTGACCATTAAGGACGAATATCAAAGACTAATTGCGATCGGCTACTCAGCTATAATAGAAAAGCGTTCTTGATGATAAGGAAAGACTCTGATGAGCGTTGATGAACTGATTGCCGCTGCTA
>JANXNM010000464.1 GCA_025354065.1 Synechococcales cyanobacterium 340R_concoct_173_sub
TATACAATTGGTAAACAGCAAACCCGTGAACGGATGCTAACTCATACAGCAATTCGATTTGATCAACCTATTATTTATGTTAATCAAGTGGGTGCAAATGATGATCTAATCTTTGATGGTGGCAGTTTTGTTGTGAATCGCGATGGCATACTGTGCGATCGAGTTCCCCAGATGAAACCGTGCAATCATACAATTCGTTGGGAAAATCAGAAATTTCTATCGACAGAACCGATCGCCCCGATCTTAAATCAATCTGCCGAACTCTATGCAGCTTTGGTTTTAGGGGTACAAGACTACGCCCGTAAATGTGGATTTAAACAGGCATTGCTGGGATTGAGCGGCGGGATTGATTCGGCATTGGTGGCAGCGATCGCAGCAGAGGCATTGGGGGCAGAGAATATATTGGGAATCTTGATGCCCTCGCCCTATAGTTCAGATCATTCTATTAGTGATGCTAAACAACTCGCAGAAAATTTAGGCATTAAAACGCAAACCGTACCGATCGAACCTGTGATGAAAAGCTATGACGAATCACTGGCTGAAATCTTCTCTGGGACAGAGTTTGGCATAGCTGAAGAAAATCTCCAATCCCGGATTCGGGGAACATTGCTGATGGGAATCTCAAATAAATTTAATTACTTGTTGATTACAACAGGAAATAAATCTGAGATTGCAGTCGGATACTGTACATTGTACGGCGATATGAATGGTGGATTAGCGGCGATCGCAGATGTCCCCAAAACGAAAGTATATGCTCTGTGTGAATGGTTGAACCGGACTACTGAAATCATTCCGACAAATATTATCACCAAACCCCCTAGTGCTGAATTGAAACCTGGACAACTCGACCAAGACTCGCTTCCAGACTATGAAATCCTTGATGATATTCTCGATCGGATTGTTCAAAACCATGAATCCCTGGACCAAATTGTTGCCGCAGGTCACGATCGTACAATTGTCGAAAAGATTTCACGACTAGTTAAGATTGCAGAATTCAAACGCCGTCAATCTGCACCCGGTCTGAAAGTCACCGATCGAGCCTTCGGGACAGGCTGGAGAATGCCGATCGCACAACGTTGGGGATAATGGGGTGGATGAGATGATGGGGGTACATTCTAGGGCGATCGATTACTCAGATGGGGCAAAATCTGAGTACTAATTCTCTGAATTATTTCTAATGATTTTTAACGGGATTTGCTCATTATCCGTGAACAGCCTCCAACGCGATCGGGTTACAACCTTGAGCAGATAGGTTATTCTCTTGCAAAGTCCAGAATTAAAAGACGATCGAAAGATGTGCGGGTTTAAAAATTGAGAACGGAAGAGTGGTTTGATGTGTGATTTTGGAAGGGCGATCGATCTACAAAATTATCATTCAACCTTAAAAATCAATCGTTCTAATTGCGACTGTCTAACGATCGATGAGAGCGTACCAGATTTTAATTGTTTATGATTTGGGACTGGAATCGTAATCGTTGTTTCATCAGTCCTCTTCTGCATCATTACATGACTACCTTTCTGTCGAACCTTGACAAAACCATACTGGCTGAGAAGTTCACAGATCTCCTTTCCAAAAAATGTCTGTAATTTAGCCAACACAAACCTCTAACCGGGTGATGAAGACTTCCGATTGCAGTCTACTAGCTATCTCCTTAGGATCTGCAACCTCAAAGAACAGTTCGATCGCTTCGATTAAATTAATTCTAGCTTCTTCGACGGTATCACCTTGGCTAGCAATATCCAGTTCAGGACACAGGGAAACATAACCATCATCTTCTCGTTCAATTAATGCTGTAAATTGTTTGAGTTGTTTCATACTGAAAACTCTTAAAACTATTAATCATGTTGACTATAGCAGTTGTATAACAATCTTCGCCTACAATCCACCTCGCGAATGAATCGCAGACTAATAGCGAAAGCAGCTCCGTAGCTAAGAGATGGATGAAATGCGATGGTTCAAAGATTGGGGATAAACGATCGAATTTGAATTGGTGATTCTGGAGGGGCGATTGATTGAATTTGAAGGGATTGTAATCATAGATCTGAATATAGTAAAATGTTACATACCGATCGAACCAGTGCCAATGCCTCAGAAAATTCGTCAACTGAAACAATTGCAAAAGATGGGATTTCAGCAAGTTCCAGGAAAAGGAAGCCAATTTATTTTCATCCCAAATCTACTTCTCAAATGAATTGCTGACTAATAAAAAATCGGCTCCACAGCTAAGAAATGAATGAAATGCGATCGATCGACACTCAACTGAATACTAACCAACACTTGCGAAATAACAACAATAATTTGTCACTCAGGACCCTCAGATCGTCTATGCATCAAACCCACTCAATAAAAAACCTCAACCGAAGTCGAGGTTATCATCAGGGTGCATCTACCATTCCTTTATACCCCAAGGGACAGGCTCCATCCGGACAAAACGAGATTTTCTCACATCTAGACTCAACGGTGGATTATAATGATCGTCTTCGAGGCGGAGATTTTTGGGACGATCGTGCCTCACCTTGACGACCTCCATCCTGCTTTACAATCCCAAACGCTGTATTGTAAATTTTCTCATTCGCCGCCGCTGACTGGAATAAGTCTACGATCGGATTTGGATAGTCCACCCCCAGCCGCACCCCAAATCCAGTTTGCTCCGTCGCATTCAACTTCGC
>JANXNM010000482.1 GCA_025354065.1 Synechococcales cyanobacterium 340R_concoct_173_sub
TAAAGACGATCGCCGATATGGATTTCTCGGCATTGTCAAAGGTCAAGTGACAGTACTCGAAGCATTCTCACCGAAAGAAGTTGAATCGGAAAAATCAAACTTAGTTAAAGGTAGAAAGTAATGCCAGTTCGTACAAAGAAAACAGAGAAATCTGCTAGCACCAATTCAGAAAACAAACCACAAGTCCATACAGGCGATGGTGAATTTGATAACAAACGAATGAAGCCTAAAGGCTTTAACGATAAGCCTGAGACGATCGCAAAGGGTGATGTAATGTCCCGAATTGGTGATTGTTTTGACTCAGTTGGGAAGGTAATGATTTCCCATGATTTTGGAATGATTCTTGGTTACATGGGCGCGGGTTGGTGCCTATACAAATCTGCGATCGGATGGACTGCCTTGACGGGTGGAAATATATGGATTGGTGCCCCTGTAGCCTTAGCTGAGCAATATCTAGAGCTACTCCCTCGCATTGCCCAATATTTTCCCGATATTGCCGATCGTCTGACCTTCAAACTTGCGCTGACAAAATTCATTGATCCAACGGTGAAAGACAATCACCCGACATTACTAAATGAGGCAAGAGATTGGGGTCGTGATGCCCATCGTAAGCGTCAGAGGATGATGGAAACCGTCAGTTTGATGTGTTATTTGCTGGCAGTTGTTGCCGCTTCTATGGCGTTTCAGATGTGGGATTCCAGAACAATGACCCTTAGACCTGAGGGCGTGTTTGACGTGCTACAGGCGGTTATCGGATTTGAAGCCTGTATGATTTTCGCCGAATGGATGAAGACAAACCGATTGACCCATAGACAATCTCGCCAATACAACGAACTGAAACGTAAACAACGAGTGGCCATGGAGCAAGAACTACTCAATCAATAACCAATAAGTAAACCGGGTCTATGGGCGTTCTCCATAGACCCTTATTTTGAGTGTGAATCCCTATGAATTTAGCTGACTTTTCCCAAAAATCACCACTGAACAATTACAACCGATCGCAAGCTGACAAAGCTTTTGCCGATGGTGACGAAACTTTATTAGGGCATCTTGTATTAGAACAGGGCTATTCATTACAAGCTGCGATCGAGAATCTTAGACCACACGTTAAGCAAGCGCGAGCCGTCACCGAGATTTCTGAATCTTGGAACAGCAAACTAGGATTCGGAGCGATCGGGGCTGCTGTCTTGCTGGCTACGTCAATACCGACGGCGGGGCTAGTACTTGCGGTAGGTCCGTTTCTTGCCGGATGTTTGAGCCTCAAGTTTTGGAATGATTCCAGGTCGGAGAAACCTAAACGAGATGCCGAATATAAATTACTGCGAGATGTGGTCCCACAATTGCCTGAGTTTCTTTGGAGTCTCAATTTGAAAGGATGCTCAGTCATTGAAATTGTCGGAGCCTATGACGGCCTGGTTAGCGCCTTGGAAGGTGCGATCGAGTCTGGCAAGCCAATCACAGAGAATGACGTATCGGCCTATTTATGGGCAAGGGTTGACGAGTCTAGAAAGATGAATGCGACTCTAAAACGTGACATCGAGGGGCAAGCCTTACCAACTTGGATTGATTCGGGGAATAACCAGAACGCCCAGGACGATAAGCTCAAAACCATTGATACACAAGCCCTTCAAAATCCCGACAAACAGATCGCGCCCGAATCTGCGATCGTTGCTCCCACGGCATTACAACCGCCTTTACCTATTCCACAAGACATCCGATCGCAGTTGATCGCCAAACTGAAAGAGGATTGTCCCTTGCTTCTGAAGCTTGTGAAGTCGCACCCTATCCGCGCCGTGGGAGTCCAACGATCGGGGAAAACTACATTGGTTAAGCGTCTTTGTTTGCTCAGAATGGTTTTATTGCCAGGTCATCAAACGATCGCGGCCACACCTCACTATGAACCTGGGAACCCCTACCCATCCGCTTTTAAAGTTGCTGGGATTAACTCTAAAGGGAAGCGAGACTACCGCGCCATAGAAGAACAATGGGACGGCATGGCCGCGCGGGTTGAGCAATGTGAAGCTTCAAATCTTACTTATGTTTGGGACGAATTCGGTTTATTTGACAAGGTAATGCCCCCGCCGTCGAGCAAAGGCGAAACCGATAAAATCAAATCGGTCATGACAAGCTGCTTACGGGAAACGAAGAAATTTGGAATTCTACCGATATTCATCGTTCACGGAGAAACAGCCGCATTTTTGCCCGGTTCCACTGGACTCGTCACCATCTTCCTAAATTCAACCGTGAGGGTAGAGACGATCGGGGAAATGGTCGAAGGTGCTGACCTCTTAGAAGA
>JANXNM010000505.1 GCA_025354065.1 Synechococcales cyanobacterium 340R_concoct_173_sub
TCAAATTGACTATTTACGCATTAGTTTGATCGATCGCTGCAACTTTCGCTGTACTTATTGTATGCCGGAGGATGCAGAAATTGATTATGTATTAAAACAGGATTTACTGACTCAAGGTGAGCTATTAACTCTATTGCGTCAAGTATTTATTCCGGCTGGCTTTACGAGGTTTCGGTTGACAGGCGGGGAGCCGTTGATTCGGCGTGATGTTGTTGATATTGTAAAGGCGATCGCAGCACTTCCTGAAACTCAAGATTTGTCTATGACAACGAATGGGTTTTTGTTGGCGGATAAGGCACAGGATTTATATGATGCGGGATTGCGACGGGTCAATATTAGTTTGGATTCATTAGATCCTACGACGTTTGATCAATTAATTGGGCGGCGATCGTCAGGGACCAAAACCAATTGGAATAGCGTATGGTCTGGCATTCAAACCGCCTACGCCGTTGGGTTTAGCCCCCTTAAATTGAATGTGGTCGTGGTGCCTGATGTAAATGATAATGAGATTTTGGATCTAGCAGCCTTGAGTATCGATCGGGAATGGCATATTCGGTTTATTGAATTTATGCCCATTGGAAATGGGGACTTGTTTGATAAATCGGGATGGATAAGTTCTGAATTACTACGAGAACAGATTCAACAACGCTATGGCATTGAGGAAAGTAGTATTACGGGTAATGGTCCAGCCGATATTTTTAAAATTCCCGGCGCAATGGGAACACTTGGATTTATTAGTCAGATGTCGGAATGCTTTTGCGATCGGTGTAATCGCATGAGACTTTCTGCTGATGGCATGTTGCGACCTTGTTTATTAAATGAAACAGGACAAATTGATTTAAAAACAGAATTACGTCAGGGCGTAGATTTAGCTAACTTACGCGATCGGGTGATTAAGTTGGTGGAATGGAAGCCGGAAATTAATTACAAATTACGAGACTCTGGAAATGCTCAAGGGTATGCCCGATCGATGTCGCAGATTGGAGGGTAGGCCGATAAAAATCAACTATTTCTAGAGCGATTGTTTAGTATAATAGAACTACTTTTGTTTTTGCTTTGCTATGGCCATTATTTCTTCTAAGCAACCCACGCCTGAAAAATCTGCCGCAGCAGGTATGGATGTGTTGGTTGATGTACTGATTGAAGTGGGTGAAGTTCAGGCTGAATTGCCCTTGAATACGACAGCCCAGGCACCGAAGAAAGGACGACGATCGGTCAAAGCAAAAGATGATGCGCCTGTTGAATCTTTGCCACTTAAGACTTCAGATGAACTCCTGAAGGGGGATCGGGCAGTGGAGGAAACGCAAAAGCAAGAAGAAAAAATTCGACCTCAAACTATTCAAGAATATGTTGGGCAAAAAGATTTAAAGGACGTGCTTGATATTGCAATTCGGGCAGCAAAAGCGCGGGGAGAATGTTTAGATCATTTGTTGCTCTATGGTCCGCCGGGATTAGGGAAAACCACAATGTCGCT
>JANXNM010000516.1 GCA_025354065.1 Synechococcales cyanobacterium 340R_concoct_173_sub
GATACAACTAATGCGACACTATTCAGTAGGTGAATGGCTGAGGTGAGTGTGGTGATACAAGATAAAAAACGCGCCCGATCGGATTGGGCTTGGAATTTTTGGTGGATGCTGCCTATTTATCCTTTTGGTCAGCGTCAAACCTTGTGTCGGGAAGTTGTTCCCGGTGACATTTGGGTTCTAGAACAATTGCAGGGCATTCTCTATGTCGTAACCCCCATTCGCATGACCGTCGTACGGCTGAGTGAAGGCGGATTGTTGGTGTATGCCCCGATCGCACCGACTAATGAATGTATTGCATTTATGGATGATTTGGTAAAGCAGTATGGAGATGTGAAATATATCATTCTCCCAACTGTTTCTGGATTAGAACATAAAGTCTTTGTCGGACCATTTGCCCGAAGATTTCGTAATGCTCAAGTATATGTTTCTCCGAGTCAGTGGAGCTTTCCAATCCGATTGCCCTTGTCGTGGCTAGGGTTGCCGATCGGACGAACCCAAACTTTGCCGCAGTCGAGTCAAGACGCACCATTTGCTGATGAATTTGACTATGCTATTTTAGGCCCGATTAGTTTAGGGATTGGACCCTTTGAAGAAGTTGTATTTTTCCATACCCGATCGCAAACCTTACTCGTCACCGATTCAATTTTAGCTGTCCCCAAAACTCCACCCGAGGTTATTCAACTCGATCCCACTGCATTGCTTTATCATGCCAAAGATCATACCGCTGACGTGATTGAGGACACCCCTGAGATGCGATTGAAAGGTTGGAAACGGATTGCATTATTTTCCTTTTACTTTAAACCTAGTGCATTAGATATTTCAGATCTAGGCTCAGCGTGGAAGGATGCAAAACAGGCCGGAAACTTAGCGTCCCGTACTTATTTTGGACTTTATCCCTTCCGTTGGAAATCCGGTTGGGAAGCTTCATTTGAATCACTTTCGGCAGGCGGACGATTGTTTGTTGCTCCTATTTTGCAGCAATTAATTCTAAATCGGGATCCTCAACAAGTTTTAGATTGGGCCGATCGGGTGATGAAATGGCCGTTTACTCGCATTATTGGTTGTCATTTAGATGCACCGATCGTTGCTGGACCAACGGAATTTCGGCAAGCATTCTCGTTTTTAGAACATGATTCACTATTTCCCGCGCAAGCATTACCCGAAGCCGATTTTGCACTACTACGTGACATTGAAACCCAATTGCTAAATTTCGGGATTACACCACCTGCGCGCGATCGCATAGGAATTGTGAATGATGATATCTAAGACGATCGCTTCTTAGTTTAAATAATTTAGATTTAAATCTTGAGTAGTTAAATTAATCCTCACGAACTCCAAAAGCCATTTGCATAATGAAGGGCTGCCCACCATCTTCATGATACCGATCGGCCCATTGCCGAATCACTTCATCGAGTTCTTCTATTGCTTGATCAACCCGATCGGATGGAATATCTAGTGCCTCTAAGACTCGCATATACTTGGATTGCCGATCGGCCCAACCCTTCATCAACCGGAAAAAACGAGCCGTATCTTCTATCATAACAAGCGTCCGTTCTTCATCATCTTCTGGTGAATAGGTCGCACGAGTCAGCGCATAAAACGACATTCCCCAAGGCGATTCAATCCGACTAACTGTCCCAGAATATAAAAGACGACGTTTAATATGTTCCGCTAGGGCTTCGCTGATGGAAACCTGTTGTTCCAAAGGAAATTCGGCCTGTGAAAGGGCATGGAGATGATCAATCAGTTCTGAAAACTGAAATGAATTAATAAGCTGAGCATCAGGAATAGGGTTCGGGAGCTTTTGTTCCAATTGACGCTTTTCGTCGGCAGTTAAGCTATTGCTCAAAATTCGCGATCGACCGGGTTGCCAAGCGTATTGCTTCAGCCATACATAAGGAAGCTGAATCAAATAGCGTGGTTCCTGAGACCCGAACATTTTAAGCAATTTGCCTTCAGTCAGAGCCTGCCCAACTTCTTCAACAATTGCCTTAACGCGTTTGGGTTCAATATGATGCAGATGGCCCGTCATCCGAAGATTGCCTTCTTGCTCCATATAGGTCATGTAAATTGCACACTTTGCAGCAGTCGCAGCAGCATCTAGAAAGGCTCCATGACGGTGGCCTCCAGTTCGCATCGCGCTAAATGCTAGGTACAGCATGATCTGATCCATTGCACTAGGACTAAGCAACTTAATCAGATCTAAATCTTTAGTCATGAGGGGCAAACACACTATCGCTGTTCAAAGGACGACTAAGCTAACGGCCAAAATTGGAAATGCGTAGTTAAGACATGTCAATTCTATCTCAACTCATACCCACTTCAACTACGGGAGATATTTCTCTCTGTCCGTTATGGAGAAATAATGTCCATTTAGTCAGTCTACCCAATAGTGAGGGTGCATGAACACCAACTATCAGCCAAATTGCTTATCTCTGTACGAAGACTCTATCTGATAGAAGTCCTGATAAGTTAACTGTCTAAACTTGCAAAAGTAAAGACGATCGGTATCTAAGGCTAAAAATATGCGGATAGCAATACACTTTCTCTTCAGAGTATTCTTTGGAAAAATATTCGTAAGCCAAATAGGAGTTGTGCAACCCTAAATCATGATACGACCGCTGCCCCGATAATCCTCGTCGCCATCAAAACGACCACTGCCTCGGTATCCCATCTCTTCTGCGGGTGCCATGTTGAGCGATCGAAGCGTCAGAAGGGGAGTAAGAACGAGAACATCAGAAACGAAGAAAGCGCTTTGAATTTGCATGATAGTTTGCCAGGTATGTAACTATCCATTCATACAGACCCTCCCTAGTCTGATCAGGAAATATTCAAAGATTTCTCAAAATTAAAGGTTGAAATTGTCCGATAGCTGAATGACTTTTAAATGACTTTTAAATGACTTTTATTGGACGACAAGATACCTGTCGTGAACCTAAAGTCATGATCAATAGTCCTTTAGCATTACGCCTACTGTGGATCAGTATCAATGTTCTCTACAAGAATCCATCCGCCCGATAAATTCAGTCGTCCATGTAATGACATCAATGATTTCTCAGAACAGGTTGTCAATGTACGATCGATTTCAGGGTTAGTGGCGACTAAATGATACGAGCGACTACATAGTTCTAGGGGCGAATTGATTTCAAGTTGGTAGGAATTCTCATCTAATTTAATAAATTTTCCAGCAAAAAATTGGCTTTGTGTGGTCTGTGGTGAAATCACGTCTACATCAAGGGTGTTTGAGGGTGCATTGCCTTTTCGGGGGTAAGCTTCCGGATTATCAAGATAGTAATGTTGCCAAAATTTCCATTTGGGATGCGTGAGGGGTTGGTCGTAAAGTGGAATGACGGCGGCGGGGGCGATCGGATCGTTGATTAACGCTGTTTGTAGCGATCGGACGGGTAAATTTCGCGGTTGACAGGCTTGTTCGATGCAGAGAGATGCGGCCATTCCAGTCGCTTGCCCGAGGTTTAACACTAGGGGTTGGAGCCGAGTTGCACCGTTGGCCATGTGGGTGACGGAGATGTTTTTTTCGCAAGCCAAAAAGCCGTCAATCTGTTCAGGAATTAGGGCCGTGTAGGGAATAGTGAACGGGGTTCCGGTCCAGCGTCCGCCCCATTTGATAGATTTTGGAGCCAGGGGAATATCACCGCTGGGGTAATGGTGATCGTTGGCGTAGTTGCCGATCGCGATCGCGGTGCAGCAATGTTCGACATGATCGCAACCCATGCCGCTGATGGTGAAAGGCAGGGATGCGGTGCGTTGGCCTTGGGGCAGCAGATCTTGTTCGCGAACGGTAGTTAGGCCAATGATTCGACGACTTTCACGATGATAAGGATGAAGGGCAAGCGCTGGATGGAGCCGATTGGGTGAGGGCGGGAAAACGTCTGTTGCTAATCCGTATCGCATTCCTAATTTTTGTTGGATCCAATAGGCAAAGGCTAAACTATGGCGTTGTGCTTCTAGTCCATAGGCGGATCGTGCGTCTTGGGATTGGATCAGCCGATCGACTTCTTCGCCGTAGTCGTTGCCATGAATCGGCCAATTGATCATGAACCGATCGCCGGGAAGTCTGCCGTAGTTCAGAAATTTTTCACCGCCGTAATTTTCCCATGCCTGTTCAAACTGGGTTAAATCAAAATTCTTCGGTGCCTCGATCGCGGGTGCGGTTTGGCCTTTGCCGTAGTCTTTAAGCACTACAACCCAAGTGGGCACTTGAATGGGATAGCGTTTCATCCAATCCTGAAGTTTTTTCGGGGCACTGGGTTCATTAAAGTCATGATTATCCCAGCCCCAGCGATGGGGAATGTTCGCTAAAGGCAGCAAGTCTCCGAGTTCGGTCGCGTCTATTGTAATTTTGGCAGTGATTTGATACTGGTCAGTGGTCACACCTGTGATTTGGTTGCCCGATCGTTGGACCGATCGGGGGATTTGGTTACAAATCCATTTTAGGTTAGGCAATTCTGTGACCCAGCGTTCAAAAATTTCGGCTCCAATACGCGGTTCATAGGTGAAAAAGCTGACCCAAGCGTTGTCTAACCCGCCCGGTTGACAGCGTTCAAGTTCTTTTAAAAACTGCCCCCAAATCCCGGTCTGCCATGCCAGCAATTCATTCCCATCGGGAGCCGCAACTCCAGCGCTCGTCAGCATTCCACCTAACCATTCAAATTCGCTGACCAATACAACTTGGACACCGCGTCTTGCGGCTTGAATGGCAGCGGCAGTTCCGCTAGTAGTACCGCCAATGATGAGAATATCGGTGCTGAACGATCGCATAGTGCTACATAACAAATGATCTGTCGAAATATTGTAAAGGGAATAGGTGTAAAGGGAATGGGGCGAAATTCAATCTGTATGCGATCTCTGTATTTACGATCTCTGTATACGATCGGAGAACCCGTGATAGATTCAGAGACGATCGTATTTGAATGAAAAGAAGTCCTATGAAAGCTCAAGTATTTCGCGGTGTGAATGATTTGCGGTTTGAAGATGTGCCAAGGCCGGAGGTGGGACCGGATGAGGTGTTGGTGAAGGTGAAGGTGGTCGGGCTTTGTCAGTCAGATATTAAAAAAAT
>JANXNM010000670.1 GCA_025354065.1 Synechococcales cyanobacterium 340R_concoct_173_sub
CCTTTTCCTCAGCAAGCCGATCGCTTCCACTAAGATTTGGCGAGTTTTTGAAGTTGGGCGATCCAGAGTCCAGTAAAGCCGTTAGGAGCAGATTATAATTACCATACTGACGTAACAGAGATTAGCCCATGAGAGTTGTTACTTTCTTAGACGCTGAGACACGATTAAAAAATATTCTGGATCAAGTCGTTGATGACGCTAGTTACACGATTATCTCTCGCCAAGATGCTGAAGATGCCGTCGTGATGTCACTTGACCACTTCAATAGCTTAATGGAAACGGTATATCTTCTAAAGAGTCCGGCGAATGCTGCCCATCTCAGCCAATCGATCGCCCAATATCGATCGAACCAAGTTGTCCATCACGACCTAACCGATGACTAAAGTATTAGCTTGGACAAACGACGCTTGGACGGATTATCTTTACTGGCAAGGACAAGATAAGAAAACGCTCAAACGAATTAATAAACTTATCACTGATGCTCAACGTCATCCATTTGAAGGCTTAGGCCAACCTGAACCCCTAAAAGAAAACCTGTCTGGATTTTGGTCACGCCGCATTGATGAAACAAACCGTCTGATTTACGCAGTCGATGGTTCCACACTCACGATCATCGCCTGTCGATATCACTACGAAAAATAGTGACTCAGAGTTGTACACTCTAACCAACAAACTTGCAAAATCCCGAAGTCGATCGCCCTTCCCCAACTCAGTTAAAAAATCCCGAAGTCGATCGTCTTTCCCCACTTGAGACGAACGAAAAAAGTCGCGATTTCAGACTATCAAGCGCGTCAAAATAATGGGTTAAAATAGATAAACTCAGACACCACTCAAGTTCGAGCATCGAATTCATCCCTAGAAGCGATCGTAGGAGACTCCATGCTGCATCAGAGAATCATCCAAGAACTGCAAAACATCCCAGAAGAAAACCTTGACGCACTCTATGAAATGATCCATCTCTTTCGTCTTTCATTACAAAAAGAACAACCCCAACCCCGTACACCAGGCTTATTCACCGGGAAACTGAACAGTTCACTCTTTGAACCCTTACCAGAAGAGGAACTCCAAGCATGGGAATGAGCTACCTCATCGACACTCACATCTTACTGTGGTGGCTCTTTAACGATTCCTAACTCAAACATAAGCATAGAGTCATCATTCAAAACCCAGAGAATCAAATTCTCGTCAGCAGCGTGACCGCTTGGGAAATTGCGACAAAATACCGCATTGGCAAACTCCCCGAAGCCGCACCAATCGTTGCAGACTATCATCAGATTTTAAAACAAGGAAAATTTGTAGAACTCGCCATCAGCGCAACCCACGCCCTTCATGCTGGAAATCTCCCGATCGACCATCGAGATCCATTTGACCGAATGCTGATGGCACAAGCAGAACTAGAAAACTTACTTATCATCACCTACGATTCAGCCTTTAAAACAGGACGCATTCAAGTTAAAAATTAGTCGATCGCACCTCCCCCCAACTCAGTTACAAAATCTCGAAGTCGATCGCACTTTCTTCAGACAAACGATCGATGTGATCCGATTGCCGCGCCCGCACCACTCACTAGAAGAACTCCACCACAAAAGTTCTTCACAGTTTTTAGTATAGATTTTGAGATCGGGCAATTCTTTAATATCAATACCAATCCACGATCGATAACCCAGCAACCCTTGAAAACTCACCGATATTCCGAGTTACGATCGTTGACTGCCGTGCCACCGCTACTCCTGCAATCAAACCATCAATCGGACCAATAGGCATTCCTTGCTGCTCCAATTGAGCGCGAATAGTTGCCGCAGCCGTAGCCGCAGCCCGATCGAAAGGTACAACACTCACACGACTCAAGAGTTGCTGAAGTTGTTGAATGCGTTTTGAAGGCGAAGTCGATTTTGCGATGCCAACTTGGAGTTCAAAAAGAACAATTGTAGAAATAATGATTTCCTGTGGCGCTACAGCCGCTAGCTTTTGAGCAACTTGTCCCTGATTTTTAAAATAGTAAATCAGCGTGTTCGTATCCAAAACGTACATCTACAGACTCTCCCTCACAACATCCTGACCCGCATTTCCGCGAACCTCTTCAAGAGAAGGGAAGTCGTCACCCCAAACCCCAGCAAGCGAATACACAGACTCTGCCCAAGGAAGTTTATCAATCGCATGACCCGATTGACTCCTCCCTAACTCACCCCGAATTGATTCGGCAAAGGTTAAAACCTGGCTCGCCTTATCCTGAGGAAGAGATTGAACCAAAGTATAAATTTGCTCAGCGATCGTCATACGCGTTCTCCCAGTAGGATCTCAATCCTATCTTAGCTAGCTCGAATTATTTCAAACAAAAAACCGATCGTCCCAACAAAGAAACGATCGGCTAATTGAACTCCTAACTCTAAAGGTTATGAATTAGAACTTGGAACACTACTAACAAGTTTCGGCGAAGGCGTTTGGGCGATCGCTTTAGTACTGTTCGCCGCCGTATTCACGGCATGAAGCATCGGCGTTTTTGCAACCGCCGCATTAGCAAACGTAAACAATGGATTAGAAAGAACACCCGCGATCGTAGTTGCGACCAACGCGCTAATCAAACCCACCTGCAACGGACGCATTCCCACGCCATCAAAACGGGTAGACGGATAATTTTTCACAGAATCCGACATTTCCTGTGGCTCCTTCACCACCATCATCTTCACCACACGAATGTAGTAATAAATGGAAATCACACTGGTAACAAGACCCAAAAGCACCAAGCCATAGGCTCCCGCTTGCCAACCCGCCCAGAAAATGTACAGCTTCCCAAAGAAGCCAACCAGGGGCGGAATTCCACCGAGGGACAACAAGCAAAGCGACAGCGCCAAGGTGAGAAGCGGATCTTTTTGATAGAGACCAGAATACTCGCTGATTTGATCAGTTCCAGTTCTAAGGGAGAACAAGATGACGCAACTAAAAGCACCAAGGTTCATGAACAGATAACCCAACAAGTAGAAAATCATGCTGGAATAGCCCGCATCGCTGCCGATGACCAAACCAATCATGATGAACCCCGCCTGACCGATCGATGAATAAGCTAACAGCCGTTTCATACTGGTTTGGGCCAGCGCAACAACGTTCCCCAGAATCATACTGAGAATGGCCAGCGCCGTCATCACAAACCTCCATTGCTCATCTACCAGTGGGAAGACCGTGACCAGCAATCGAATCGCTAGGGCGAATCCTGCCGTTTTAGACCCAACCGATAGAAAGGCAACCACAGGCGTGGGCGATCCTTCATAAACGTCTGGAGTCCATTGATGAAATGGCACAGCCGCAATTTTGAAAGCAATCCCCGCGATCGCAAATACCAACGCAATTACAATGCCAATGGACGAACCAAGATTTGCATCTTTCATGGCCGCCGCGATCGCCCCGAGTTCCGTTTCCCCGCCCGACAATCCATAGAGCAACGAGGATCCATAGAGGAAAATTGCCGCACTGGATGCCCCAATGAGCAAATATTTCAACGCGGCCTCATTCGATCGGGGATCTCGTTTGGTATAACCTGTGAGCAAATAGGATGAAATACTTAGGGTTTCCAGAGAGACAAATATCATCACTAACTCATTGGCCCCAGACAGAAACATTCCGCCCAAGGTTGCTGTGAGCAGAATGCTGATAAATTCCGCAACGGGGGTTCCAGACTGCTCAACGTAACGAACCGACATTAAAATTGTCGCCACGGATGACAGTGCAATGATGCCTCGGAAGGCGACACTCAGGGCATCACTGTTGAATTCTCCGAAAAAAGCGATCGGATTTTCAATGTTCCACTGAGTGGTATATAACGCAACCACAGCGCTCAACAATCCAGCGATCGCCACATAGGGCGTAAACCGGGCTGAACGTGTGCGTCCGACGATCAAATCGGAAACCATGACGACAAGAATAGTTGCAATAACGATGCCCTCAGGCACGATCGCGCCAGTATTTAGCTGGCTTAGAAGGGTGGCAAAATCCATAAAAGCGTTTCTAGGCAACGTTTATCATAGAGCAATAGAATTTTTTTAAAATCCCTTGCGACATTGTACCGCGCAAGCTAGAACCCTGCTTGCAATGAATGTTCTATGCTGCCATAGAGTTGAGTCGATTTTGTCTACTGGGCCGAAAATTAACGGACCGAAATTAAAGGCAGGGAAAGGTTAGGAAGATCAAATTTCAAAGATTGGGTGGGTTTGGTGAGGGGTTGGGGTTGTAATGTGAGGGCTTGCTGTGGAGCTGTGGGCGCATTTTTGAGCGCTTTGCTGAGGTCGCTCATGGAATTCTCTAGCTGAGTCCCTGGATCGATCGCCATCCAGCCCACGTCTGTAAGTTGACGGAATTCTAGGTGAAGGTGTGGCCCTGTCGAATTTCCAGTACTACCAACTCGGCCAATCACGGCTCCTTGTTGGATTAATTCACCGGGTTTGACAAAAATTTCGGCAAGGTGTCCGTAGAGGGTTTGTTGGGTGCCGTCGCTGTGTTCGAGAGCGATCGTCAAACCATAGCCACCTAGATTATCTGCTAGTAGAACTTTTCCTGACATGGCTGCAAGAACGGGGGTTCCTTCGGGGGCCGCGATGTCCGTACCAGTGTGCATTCGGCTGGCACCGCTAATGGGATGAATTCGCCAACCGAAGAGCGAACTGATAGGCGACGGGATCGCCAGGGGATAAATAAATTTGAGGTTCTGAAGTCCGATGCGAGAGAACGGACGCAGAAGTTTTTGATTCAGGTAGGACGGCAACGGTGGGATGACGCTTTGTTCGCTCGGTGCGTCAGGAGTCCAGCTAATGCCTTGGTTGGAAGAAATAGTTAAGCCGCCGATCCCGTCACCAAGATTAAGTCGGGCCGGAGCGTTTCCGGTGGCGCTTTCAGAAGCAGGCGAAAATCCTGGTTTTTGGTCACGGCTGCTAATGTCAATATTCACCCGTTCACTTGGACCCGCCAAAGGATCGATCGTCATGTCCCGTACCGTGGCCCCAATGCTGTAATCGGTGCGATCGATGATGGCCTCTTTCGCTACGCCTTTACTGTAAATATCAGCCGACTCGACTTGCAATGCTCTGGCGGGCGGGAGCGGATCAATAGAAGGCGCAGGTTCGACAGCAGCAGCGGTTAGATTCAAACCAGCACTAAATGTGAGGGTCGCAAGGACTAGCAAGCTACGTTTAATAGTGGTTGATGTGGGGTTTGGGAAAGTTGGGGACATATAAAAATCTGAGGGGTTGAGGAACAGGAGATTACAAGGTGAATGCTTAACAGGTTTCTTTCTGTGCCTAACGAATTTCTGTATAGGCTGTGGAACAGAAGTCTGGCCTCTGATTGCCGACAGCGCGGGGGGACGGGCTGACGGGGGAGACCGTTGAGACTTTAGCGACATTACTGACGGCTCTGAGTAGTTGAGCGATCGATCGGTTGTAATTCAAAATAGCCGTAACACGACTGCCTGCCGATCGGGTCAGATCTGTTTCAGCATTGAGTACATCGGTCTGGGTTCCAACTCCAGCATCAAACCGAAGCTTTGCCAATCGTCGAGCTTCACAGGCTTGTCCAAGTGCTTGGGTCGTTGTTTCAATATTTTTTCCACTTGAGATTAAGGTAGCGTAAGATTGCTCGACTTGAAACCGAATGTTATTTCGGCTTTGGGTAAAGCGGGTTTCGGCAATTTGCTTACCTACTTCTTGTTGTTGGGCCTGCGATCGGGCAGTACCGCCATCAAAAAGCCGCCAAGTCGCCACTGCTGCAACAGAATAGCCAGAGGAGAAGTCACTGACGGGCTGTTCAAAAATCTTCAACAAATTATATCTAGCTTGCAATTGAATTCTGGGTCCGAGAGCCGAAAGGGCTTGTATGCGCCCGGCCTCGCTGATGTCGCGTTGGACCAGTTGTTCTTCGAGTTCGACCCGCTGTTTGTAGGCGGTGACAATTGTTTCCTCTAAGTTCAGTTTCCAGGTACCAGCGGGACGGACTGCATCCGCTGCACTCACGGTGACAAACTCCGGCAAGCTCAGACGTTGAGCAATTTTACGCCGATTCACTTCTTCAGTAGCCAGGGAATTGGTAAGCTGCTGTTGGTTATTGGCCAGTTGCACTTCCGATCGCAACACATCAAATCTTGTCCCCAACCCGGCACGCTCTTGGGCATTAGCATCTCTTAAACTCTGTTCAGAATTTCTGACAGATTGTTGGTTGATGCTGACCTGTTCGTTCGCTTCTTGGAGATCGTAGTATTCGCCCGTGACATCTAACCGCAGTTGTTCACGAACCCGTTCCATGGCCAATTCTGCTGCACGAAGATTTCCGTCAGCAATTCTGCGTCTTGCAGCGCTTGCTCCAGAGGTGTAGAGGTCATAGTTAAGCTGTAGGCTGGTGTCCCATGAGGTTGATTCATCGGCAACGCTGCGGCGGAAGGATTGAGGGCTGAAGGATCGGGCGGCGGCTTCACTTCCAAATTGTGTAATCGCATCTGCTTGAGCCGCTTTGATGCCTATTGTCCCACTGGCGGAGAGCGATCGGTTCAGGTTGCTCTGCAAGTCAAGGGTTGGGTATAGGTTGGCTTGGGCTTCGCGGACGGCGGCCTGCTGTTGCTGGACTTGGAGACGGCTGATGGCGAGATCTCGGTTGTTGCGTTCGGCGAGTTCGATGGTTTCTTGGAGAGTCAAAGCCCGCACACCTTTTAGCTGGACTTCTTCAGGTTGGGTCGGGAACAGGAGTGGATTGGCTGGAGTGGTAAGGAAGTCTGGTGCTGGAACAGCCTGAATATCCACATTAGAGGGCGTTTCAGGTGGCATTGCAGTGGGTACAAGCGGGGGAGCGATGGGGGTACGAACAGGAACGACTTCCTTGGTCGCAGACGACGGTGTAGCTTTATCCATCATTGGAGATGCGTTCTGGCCTAGAATTACAGTGTCCTTGCTGAGCGATTCATTCCCTAAATCTGTTGGTACGGGTTTCGCTGGTGCAACGATCGGGGCGCTTAAAATAGGAGAAGAAGGAACCGTTGTTGAGTTGGGTTGTAGCTGGGCGATTGGATTGAGTTGCGGAGTCGATTTGATGGTGTTACTAGGAGTCGCTTGGGCGGTCGGGCTGTAGCCAAGGGTCAACAAGAACCCGATGCTGACCAAAATAGAGTGATGAACAGTCTTCATACGTTAACTTCCAATTCGCCCACAAAAATAATTCTGAAACTTAACCTACAGCTTGTCAGTTTTTTCTATAAAAAACATGTAACTAAGGAAACAAATTACTAAATTTTGTTAGTTTCGCCCTGAATAGAATAACGCTTCACGACGAACATTGACAGAATTTTAGCGGATTAAATCTCTAAAACGAGATGGGGATACGATCCCATGGATTTAGTGATCCTATAAAACAAATCAAACGTCGTATTCTATAGATCAAAACTTAAATTCCACACCTCTTTTCCTCTTCAAAGCTGGCTTCAGCCGATCGCCACCATTCCTCGATCGTAGATCTGCTGGGCGTAATCGGTCCAAATCCCTTGGCCCCAGTAGCGGAAGCAACTAGTTTCGAGCAACATGACATAGAGCAAGGCGGATGCATAATTGGATTGGCCGGGGTCGCCCTTTGGAAACCGTTCATGGAACTTCGCGCTGAGTTCGTTCATAGGTTCCAGAACATTTTCGTAGCCTCTTACCCAACTGAGATCGTTAGTCCAAGACGCGCCTTCCATTGAAAATTGCGAATCTTCTGCCTTAATATCCTGAATGGCTATGGCCACAGATTCGGGTGTTACCGCCGTCACGCGCTGCCAGATCCGATGTTGCTGCACGGCTTGAATTTCAGGATAATCCTCAAATGTCACGCCTGCTGCTTCAATGAGTTCGAGATATTCTGTGCCATTGAACCCAGTGACATCTCCCATGACGGCAACCTTGTCCCAAGTGGGTCCGAAATCCCGTGGAAATTCATTCATCATCACGCCGCCATTTTCTCCGTCGGCAATCTGACTAACCAATGACGGAATCGAGTGGGTTCCGATCGTAATCCGACTCAGATTTTTTGCCTCATAAAAGGGCTGCATCTGGGCCACAAGCTTGGTGTCCGAGCCTTGGGTTTTGATTAATGCCGTTAGTGAGACCGTTTCGCCGTTGCTATTTTGGGCTGTTAACCGAGTGGGTCCGTGCTTTTGAGCTTGAGTTAACGGCGAACCATCGAGATTTTCCACAGAATGTTCTTGCACCAACAGCCAACGATAGCCGCAATCTTTCAGCGCTTTGAGATATTCATATAAAGTATCGGGATGATTGGGGAGATGCATTTCCGGCGGTGAGAACCCCTTAACTCGACCTAGTGCTTCTAATCCAAAAATATCTGCAAAGTGATGTTGCCAAGCGCGAATTTGTAATTTCAAATCAGGAATCGGTGTAGATGTAGCTACCGCATGACTCCACAGGGTGCCGAGCCATTCGACGTGTGGTTGATAGCGCGAATTGCAGGCTAAAACTTTCAATTTATTTAAAATGTCATCGCGGCCCATTTGCTGAAGTCCCCAAAGCAAATTGCCAGAATAGTCGAGCATAATGCGTGGATTGAGACCGCGATCGACCAATTCTGGAATAAAGTCGCCCATCCGCTCATAACACCAAGCAAATACACCTGCATTATGATTATCACCCTCGCCAGAATGCTCAAACATATGCTGGAGATTGCTAATTAATTCACCATTTTTACCTGCCGGAATAGTCGGTTGATGCATATGTAATGCACAAGCAAAACCCGATCGTATTTGAGATAAATCAATGTTGCTGTGATTTAAAAAAACAGTATTTTGGGCCTGACAGATATTCTGGAGTTCGGCTTCTCGTCCGTGAAGTGTGGGAATGTGCGGTGGAGCGATCGTCGTCATATTGAAAACCAATTTATTTGAAACGATCGTAGGCCAAAACCGATCGGCTAGAAGATTAAGAAATCACAGAGATTATCAGGTGGCCTTGAGAAGTGTAATCCTTGAGGCAGGTATTTTGGTTCAATAACTACTAAATAAATATCGACCGGGAACTATTCAAGCTGGCCGATCGTCTGGGAGTTATGGAAACAATTAAAACCCAATAAAAGCGTCCATGAAACTAATCCCAATGATCACGATTGGCGCAACAGTTATCGGTATTACCGCCAGTTCGATCGCTCCAGCTAATGCGCAATGGTGGCGTAGAACATCCCGTCCAGCCCCCACGCAAACGCAACAACCTACCCAAGACTCACAGAACAGTAACGTTCAGCAACAAATTCTGACTCTTGTGAATTTAGAACGGAAAAAGGCAAATCTTCAGCCCTTAACATTAAATAGTCAACTGGCCCAAGCGGCTCAAAACCATACCAATGACATGGTGAGCAAAAGCTACTTTAGCCATACTTCACCCAGTGGCGGGACAATGACATCTCGGGTGAATGCTACAGGGTATAAGTATTCTGCGATCGGTGAGAACATCGCCGCCGGGAGCGGTACAGCAACTGCAACCATGACCCAATGGATGAATAGTCCTGGACATCGCGCTAATATTTTGAATCCTAAATTTCGTGAATTAGGAGTTGGATATGCGCAATCTAATGATCAATATCGGTATTACTGGACGCAAGTCTTTGGTTCGGCACGGTAATGGCTTGTTGAATTGAATTCATAAAAAGCCTCCGTAAATTCTATCTGTGTGGAGGCTTTTAGTTTGATCTTAGACCCATTACAAGTCCTTTTACAATCCCAACGCCTTTAGCTGGGCTGATGCTTTCTGCAATGACTCATACCATTCTCGACTCGGCACACTATCGGCCACAATCCCAGCCCCAACTTGTCCCCAAACCTGCGCTGAACCCGATGGATTAGGGACATACAATAATGTGCGAATTAGAATATTCAAATCTAATTGCCCGCGCAAGTCTAAATAACCACAAGAGCCATAAAATAAACTACGCCGCACAGGTTCTAATTCTTCAATGATTTCCATACAGCGCACTTTCGGACATCCCGTAATCGTTCCGCCCGGAAAGGTGGCCCGAATCAAATCAATAGCATCAAATTGCGATCGGAGTTTCCCTCGAACATTACTAACTAAATGCATCACATGGCTATAGCGCTCGATCGCTAGCAATTCATCAACAATCACAGATCCATATTCACACACTCGACCTAAATCATTACGCTCCAAATCCACCAACATAATATGTTCAGCGCATTCCTTCTCATTCGATCGCAAGTCTATTGCCAATCCCAAATCTTCCTCAAGGGTTTGACCACGCGGACGGGTTCCCGCAATCGGTCGCGTTTGGGCCATCCGATCACCATCCAATGACACCAATCGTTCCGGCGAACAACTCACTACATCCCCAAAGGGCGATCGCCAATAACTCGCAAATGGCGACGGATTGATACGTTGTAATGCCTGATAAACAGCCCAACTCGATCGGCTAGTTTCGGTTTCAAATCGCAGCGAAATATTGGTTTGAAAAATATCACCACATCGAATGTGTTCTTTGGCAGTCGCGATCGCCGCCTCATACTCTGATTGTTTAGTTAAAAACCGTACAGCATTATTATCTAAAGCTCTGTCGATGGACTTATTATCAGCTAACTCAGTTATTAGATATTGGCTTAACCGATTGAGTAAATCAGGCAGATCCAATTCATTACTTACCGCCAACCAAAGCACCTGAGCTTCGTGATCTAAGACAGCAAACGAAGACGGCTCATACCAAAATGCCACAGGAAACGGCAATTCATCCTTGTTTTGAATGGGCAAAGATTCAATTTCCCAGGCCAAATCATAGCCCAACCACCCCAACCAACCGCCCACAAAGGGCAAATCCTTAGGCACATTTGACAAGTTAGGCGAATTAGGAACCATGAGCGATCGTAAAAACGACAAAATTTCGCCAGATTCTGGAGTCCACATTGCATGAGATCCATCACCCAAACGACGCGGCCCGCCAGCACAGATAGAAAATCGTCCTAAATAAGGATAATCCGGCGACGGAGGGAATGGGCTTTCCAGCAATGTTGCAATCGACTCCGACGCAAACAGCTTGCTAAAAACCTCCGAACCCGTTTGCTGATTCAGAGGTAGCGATTGCCAAAACCAAGGAGCCGTCATACCTACCGCAGCCCCAACCAAGTGAAGAAATCCTGTTGCGTAGAGACTTCTAATGCCAGCAACGCCACAAATCCAATCATCGCAAATCGACCATTAATTTGTTCAGCATAGCGAGACCAACCAAATCCCGGCGCATCTGGGTCCGCGATCGTGTCTTTTTTAGACTCTGCTTTTTTAGACTCGTTCTTTGATTTATCAGCCATTACAACTCTCCCAATAAAAATCTATTTGATCATCTCTTAAAACCGATCACTTCACTCACTTCACTCGTTACTTTTGCGAATCTTGGACCGCCTCAATCAACGATCGCACCTCACTTACCCCCTCACTCGCCTCAAACCCCATGGGAAACTTACCTTTTGTCAACATTTTCCACCCCAAAGGAGCCAAACTCGCCATCCCCGCCAAATCCCGACCCTTATTGCCTACCACATTGACCCCAAACTTTCGCTCATCGATCCAGCCGCCCTCCTTCACCAACTCAATCAATTGCTTACGATGTCGCACAGCCCGACTTTTTTGATCATCAACCCGCGCCAAAATCTCCCCCTTCACCTTACTAATCTGATCCAAAGGAAATACCTCCGTCGGACAAACAGAATCACATTGACCACAGCGCGTACAGCCCCAAACGCCATCCGTACCCTTGTTGTACTGCTCCAATCGAGATTCCGTTTCCCCATCCCGATTATCCGCCACCATCCGATATGCCTTCGCCAATGCATGAGGCCCAACAAAATCAGGATTCACCGCCGCCGCATTGCACTCGGAATAACAGGCACCACACATAATGCAATTGCCCACCTGATTTAAGCGCGATCGTTCTTCAGGAGTCTGCAAAAATTCTCGTTCCGGCACCTGACGCGCAGCACTACTAATGTAAGGCTGCACCGCATCCAGCTTCCCCCAGAATGGCTTCATATCCACCACTAAATCTTTTAAAACAGGCAGATTATTCAGGGGTGCAACGGTCATTGTTGGCAATTCCCCCGGCTTTAAATCTGGACAAAACCGTGCAATTTCTTGACCAATATTCTCTTTACAAGCCAGCGTCGATCGGCCATTAATCCGCATCGCACAACTGCCACAGATCATATTTCGGCAATTTCGACGATAGGTCAACGACCCGTCTTGACTCCATTTGATCTGATTCAAACAATCCAAAATCGAGTTCCCTGGCTCCGTTTCTACCACATAGTTCTCAATGCGAGGAGATTCGCCGGGATGTTGACGGAGAATTTGAAACTGGACTTGCATATTTATAGTCAAAGCTTGGTTTGGTATCTCTAGAATACCCTGAGTTCTTATTGATATAGCGAAAAAATTCGTTTAGCGCCTTACACGTTCTCTGTCCTAATTTATATTTAATTTGGCATGTGGAGCGATCGTAGACGATCGGCCTTCGGTCATCGGTTTGAATTTGGTAGAATGGATACATCGTCTGGAGAATCTCACTGATGTCGATTGCAATTACGGAAGCAATCACAACTTTGGCTGAGGCCAATCGGCGCTTTGATCTGATGAAATCGAAAGATGAGAATCTTTTTCCTGAATGGCAGATAGATTTGCCGGAATTGTCGGGGGAGGAACGATCGGCCCTGGTATTTTCGCCGTTTACTTCAGGGCGGGAATTGTATTTGATTTTGCAGATTTTGAAACAAATTGGGTCGGTGGTGGGCGATCGATTTAGTAGATTCCTCTAGCTTAAAAGAAGAGACGATTGCTTTACTATTTAAAATTCTAAGCCAGTCTAAGTAGTGAATCATCTCGCTATTAGATCCAAAATTATCCAGATCTAAACTCAGAAAAATATTTGCAGAATTGTACAAATTGGATCCATTAACGATATATTGAATGAGCATGAATTGACCGAACAAACTAAGATTTTTTAAGGAAACTGTTGGAAGAATGGCTGAAACAGCAACATCACCCTTAATCGGAAAAGCTCTCCTTAATAAAGTTAAGGAACTTTCCCATCTCGCCCGTCGTGAACAGGCTAAACAATGTGGATATTATACCGTCAGCAAGAAAAATCAAACTCGCATTACCGTAACCGACTTTTATGATGCACTTCTAGTCGCCAAAGGATTGGGACTTGATCCAGAAAACACCAAAGACGGACGAGGACGTGAACGAACCTTCCGGGTTAGCGTTCATAAAAATGGACAAATTGTTATTGGTGCGGCTTACACCTCTGCCATGGGACTCAAACCCGGTGATCAGTTTGTGATTAAACTAGGGTACAAACACATTCATTTAGTCCAAGTCGATCGTTCTGAAGATAGCGAAGAAGACTGAAACTATCCTGATTTAGTAGGATTTTAATAATTTAAAAAAAGGCGCGATTCTTAAGAGTCACGCCCTTTTTCGTGGAGCTTTAGCAATTCATTTTAAAATAGCAAAACTAATTAAAAGGTAAAACTAGCCCAATCGTCCGATCGTTCATAGGAGGACATATCGGGGAATTGCCGCAGTTGAGCGGTCTTCAGCGAGAAGGTATCCTCAGAACCTATCCAAGGTTGATTAAGTTCGTCTATCTGAATTGCTAAGGCAGATCGATCGATTGTGCTTAAATCCCCAAAATAACCCAAGGTAATGTGGGGCGTGAGATGGTACTGCTGATCGATGCCAATAGACATCAGACGAGGACTTTGATAAATCGATCGGCGCAGTTCGAGAATTTGGTTGTAACCCGTTTCATCCGTCGCGGCCAAGGCCAAGGTCAAGGCGCGAGTCATGACCATCAGCCCAACTACCCGAAAGGAAATCGGCTGGTTAGTAGTTAGGTAACTGCTTTGCTCGAAGCTCTCTTTTACGGATAGACAAAGCTTCTGCTCGAAATCAGGATCTGCTTTGAGTGCATCATCGAAGCCATCGCTCCAAATCAAATCGGCGACAGTTAAGTGGAAACTAGACGGCGGCACCGGAATAAAGATTTGCGAACCCAATGCCGCCAACAATTGCTGCTGGAAAGACGCTAAGCGCTCATACAACGGTCCATTGGCTGGGTCTTCGCGCCCCGGTGGTGTCACAACTGTGTAGCCCGGAAATGCTTTAGGCATCCACGTCCCCGATGAGGTCTGCTCAAACTTCCCTGACGATTGAACGTTGCGGACTTGAGATTCGTAGGTATCCGGTAGAGTCGATCGCATGATGCGACGAAGATAAGCTGAATAGTTGTCGTCCAAGGTTGATCTCCCGTACATCCTAAGGAACTAATTCCTTAAATTTAGCGGTACAAGCTTCCCTTTTCCCAACAAATATCATAACCCGACAAATTTCCTCTTATATTTGGGCTGATTTTTACGTTTCTTCATGTCAATCTGCTGATGCACTCCGCTCTTCGCCCCACTGATTCGCATTCGACTCGACTTGTTAATTAGACTTCTTTGTCAGCAGATGTTAGTCCAATCGCACCAACTAATCAGGCGACTGATCGCCTTACCTCCCAAAAAATCTGATTTCCTAACAAAAAAATGAGTATTTCCGAAGAAATTGTTCTTGTTTTTTATCCCCCAGATATTCCACAGCCTATTTTAAAATTGTCCACAGCTTCAGATAAGGTTTTCCCCAGAGAATCCAGATTTTTCCCCAAGACTTAGGCCGATCGTCTGACGAGAACGGTTTTTTGTGGAAAAGAATCGATCGATCGTTCCCCCAGTCTTAATTCCACAGATCTGACAACCAATGAGCCGACAAAAAAGCTTGAAACCCGCATTCCTTCGTCGGTTGAGCGATCGTAAAAATCATAAATTCACCGTCGTCAAGGTTGACCTTATTGGGATGATCGAGCAAAATAAAACGACCTTGAAACGAGCGCTTCTAGAAAACGTCTGAATCCCTGATACCACAAGGCATACAGGTGATCTATACGAATATAGATTTGCTGCTTTCTGTCCCAATCGATACAGGTATAGAACACATGAACCCTACTCCCATCAGCTTGCTTGTCGAACTTCCCGAAACCCTACATGGTTCGTTGGTTGGCTTTTTAGAAGGCCGTCCTGATTGGGACCAAGATCGCGTTTTTTCGGCAGCGATTTCATTATTTTTGCTCCAGAACCGAAGCCCTGAACAAGGCAACGATCGTCAGACGGCACGCATTTATTTAGATTCGATTTTCCGTCGTCCGGCTGATGCAGCGTCTTGAGAATTTTGGATTTGAGGTTGATTTTCTTTATGGGTTTCTACCACGACCTGTGAAGCATATGATCGACTTTGGGGTTGATTTGAGATTTGATTGGTTTTGTTTTGTTTGAGATAGTTTTAGATACTTTACATAGATCTTTTCTATGTTCAGTTTAGTTTCAATTGGTAATTGTTCAATCTTTCAATATTGTCCTTAACACCTGATGAGTTGCGGCTATGGTGTATCCAATTTCTGCGACAAAGCTGAATGCCTATCAGCGATGTTCCTATGCTTATTTTTTGAAGTACGAGAAGCGCGTTCCGGTTACTGAAGGGTTTGGGTCGGCGGTTTTGGGGAATGCTTTGCATGATGCGTTGGCCCAATGTCATGGCGGCTGGACTCAAGGCGATCGGGTGCCAGATTGGGGCTGGATTAGTGATTGTTGGACTCAAGCAGCGACGACGCTGACCAATAAACAAGTGCGTGAAGGGCGATCGATTTTAGAGAACTATTATCAGAAGTTCATTGCGACTGAATCAGTGTTTCGCCAACCGTTGGCAATTGAAGGGAGAATTCAGGCGACACTTCAGTTTGAGAATTTAGAATTCTCGGTGACAGGGCGATACGATCGGATTGATCATCTAGAGGATGGTTTGGAATTAATTGATTACAAATCAACCCAAAATGTTAAATCTCCAAAGACTACTGAAATGGAGTTGCAGTTGGGTTTGTATGCTTTGGCATTAGAGCAAACCTATGGTCAAAGTTTGAAGTATGTAAGTTTGCTTTTTTTACGATCGGGTGAGAAGGTGCGATATGCGGCGACCGATCGCCATAAGCGTCAGGTCAGGGGAGTGTTGAAAGATTTGGCTTGGCAAGTTCGACATGATGCAGTTTGGGATGCGAAACCAGGAAATCAATGTCAGGGTTGTTCCTATTCGCAATATTGCACAGCGGTGAACAAATCGGCCCAGCCAGAACCTCGGGGAACAAAAATACCAAGTCTTCAATTGGCGTTTAGTTTATGACTTTGAGAAGTGGAGATTCAATCCGATCGACTTTTGATTCGCGATCGGATCTATGCAAATTCCTCTAGATCGTTAAATAATGACTTTTGAATTACCATTATGTTTTTTGATTTTTAATCACTTCACGGGCGATCGCATACCAAACCTGACCCAATTGACGCGGATTCAACGGCTGACCTTTAAGAGATGGAAACTTCTCAAAAAATTGCTGATCGGTTTGACTCTCAATCTGTTTTGAAAAATTTGGCTTGGGTGGCGTATTTTTGGCCGAGAGCCACGAATCAAAATCCGATCGCCGATAATTCCCCAAGCCTTGCCTCACGTCTGGAGTCATAGGTTCGAGGACTTTGAGTAAATTGCTACTGGTCTCTTTCCAACGAGAATCATCAATGGCGATCGATTCATCTTTCAATAATTCTGCTGTTGTTCCCACAAACCAAGCTTCAGAAAGTTGTAACGATCGTAATTGGGTTTGAAGCTCAGGTGGGAGTTCAGAAGATTGGGGTGTAGTTGTAAGTGGGAATCTGGCGGCAGAACCTGATGGGATAGAGTTCGGGACGGCATTTGGGCTAGAACTTGAGTCGGCATTCGGGACGATCGTGGATTGTGATTGGGTCGATAATAATCTATGGGCTAACCGATAGGCAAACACCATTGATAATCCAAATATCACAAGTCCCATTCCCCACAAAATCGGGTCTTGTCTAAAGGACGGCATAGATGATTTTCGATTGGGCTGTGACGATCGGCGACGAAGAGATGATTTTAGTGGTTGCGATCGAATTGATTGTTCTGCGGGTTGTCGTTGTTTTGATGGCTTTGAAGACTTTAACGAGTTGGGTGCCGATCGAGATGGCGAGCCTAGTATCGAAGTGGGGGTTGATGAGGAAAAATGAGCTGGTATGGCAGGAGCCACAATGGATTTTGACCGTGTATTTTTAGTTTTTTTAGAGAGTTCAGATTGTGGCGGGGTCTCTAATAGCGGTCTGAGGCGTTGAGCCAGTTGAAGACTCAACCTATTCCAGCTTGGGTCGCCCAACAATATCAAAACCGTTTCTGCCAAATTGACCCAATCGGCCTGAATCGGACAATCATGAACCGATCGAACATAGTCTAACGGATGAATTGATTGCACCTGAGCCTCTTGCAATACCGATCGTAAATTCCCAAATTGCATTAATCCGGGCTTTTGAGTCGCCATTTGCCACACAATGGAATTAGGTGAAAGATTTCCGTGGGACAATCCTTGGCGATGCAATGCGCTCAACAATAGCTCTAACGCATCCAACAATTCCCAGGCTTCAGGCTCCGAAAGTACGGCATCTCCCTCGCCCGACAAGGCCCGATCTTCTAAAACTTGTGCATAGGAAAAATGGTCCCCATAGCGCTGCGAAATCCAAACCCGATCGTTATCTAACAAAACGTCGCCATAGTCGGGAAGGTCGGTTTGGAATTGAGCACTGTGAATTGAAAAATGGTGAAAGCCTTGCTGGAGTTGGGTGAGTTCGGTGGTGAGTTGGCATTTTAGGAGGGATGGATAAGATGTGGAGTTTGGTAGGGTGCATTCTTCCAAAAAACAGGTGAGGGGGTGAGTAGTGGTTGCGAGTTTCGATCGGGAGGGTTGACGATCGACCACTGAATATAGCCAACCAAACTCTAAGGGACGCACTACCCTTAGGACATAGTAGCGATCCTGAATCACAGTTCCGGGAACGATCGGTACAGTCATTACAGTACAATAATAAGTATATTAGTACTAATATAGCAGTTAATTTGCATTTTTAAAATTAAGAACGATCGGCTAACAGGCTGACCATACGGCTAAGAATGAGAACTTAATATCCAACGGAATGCATAAATAAGTTCACGTCAAAGAAAAAAAGATGGTTGCACAATTGAAGTCTAACCGTACTTTTACGGATGCGGATTAGTGGTAACTCTAGGCTCATGCTGCTCGTTCGTTTGGGATTGGCTCGTAAATTATGTCTTTTTTAATTCGGTTAGTGTTGGGCGCGGTGTTCGTGATTGGCGGGCTGTTTAGCTATTACGGGCAAACAGATATAAATCCAGTGACGGGTGAAAAACAGCAGATTCAGATTTCTCCGCGTCAAGAAATAGTCTTGGGACTGCAAAGTCGTCAAAAAATGGCGGCGCAGTACGGTGGACTTTATCAAAATGAAGCAATTCAAGGCTATGTCAACAGCGTAGGCGATCGGTTGGTTAAAAATTCAACGGCTCAAAAATCATCCTATCCCTTCGAGTTCCATCTACTCAAAGACCCAAAAACAATTAATGCCTTTGCGTTACCCGGTGGTCAGGTGTTTGTCACCGCTGCATTACTAAGCCGAATGAGTTCTGAAGCTCAGCTTGCAGCAGTACTTGGCCATGAAATTGGTCATGTGGTAGGGCGACATGGGGCCGAGCATTTGGCAAAACAAAATTTGGGTTCGTCGCTAGTTAATGCTGTGGGAATTGTTTCTAGTGGTGGAAATGATGGTGGACAGGGGGCGGCGGCGATCGCGGGAGCGGTCAACCGTCTCGTCGATTTGCGTTATGGTCGCAAGGATGAATCGGAAAGCGATCGGTTGGGACTAGAGTTCATGACGCAGGCGGGCTATAGTCCTGTTGGCATTTTGCAGGTGATGAAAATCTTGGCGGCAGCGAGCAGTGGCAGTCGGCAACCTGAATTTTTGACAAGCCATCCCGATCCCGGCAATCGCTTTGAGACGTTGAACGCCTTGATTGGTAAGACGTATCCCAACGGTGTTCCCAAGACATTAGATGAGGGGCGCGATCGATTTGCCCAGTATGTGCGGATCTCAGGCTCTTAAATCAGAAGAATTTTAGTTTTTAGTTTCTTAGAGGGCTTTGTCATGGGAATGTTGGCGCTGTATGGGATTTTGGTGGTGGTGATGTTGGTTGGGGTAGTGGGGGCAGTAGTGCCAGGATTGCCGGGTCCTAGCTTGATTTTGGCGGCGATTTTGGTGTGGTGTTTTGTCACTCAGTTTGCGATCGCATTGCTGCCACTTTCTTTGATTTTTTTGGCCTTGATTCTGAGTGCAGCGGTGGAATGGCTCGGTGGCTATTTAGGCGCAAAGCAGGTGGGGGCGAGTGCTTGGAGTCAGTGGGGCATGATGGGCGGGATGGCCATGGGGTTCTTTGGCTTTTTGCCTGCGCTGCCGATCGGTGGCCCGATTGTGGGAATTTTGGCGGGCGGGTTGTTTGGCGGGTTTGCAGGGGAGTTTTTATATCGGCGCGATTTGCCTGTTGGTCCTCGACTCAAGATAGCGGGGAAGGTCTGCCTTGCGATCGGATTGGGTTCGGTGATTGGAAATTTGATTGAAATGGTGTTGGCGATCGTTGCTGTGGGTATATTTCTGTGGAACACTTGGCCAGCGATGCTATGGGGCTAGGTAGCGTGGGGCTAGGCATTAGACCGAACTAATACTATTGTTCAAACTGAATTTCAAACTGAATTTCAAAAAAAGTCGTGCGTTCTTTGAAATTCTATGTACTATCGCTTATGGGGCACTATTTTCGTTTATACGTTAACTCAAATAATTATGTTTGAGCTTTAAAATTAAGAAGCAAAAAGAGGAGAGGTTCAGGGTTTTTATCGTGAATTGACTGTTTTGAATAAAAACATTTATCCATTTTTGAATCCGTTGTGTACTATTCAGTAGCGTTGTCTCGATTCTGTCGAAAAAGTTAGCTCTGAACTGGAGAAGATTCTCCGACTTAGTGATGGCCGATGTTCGCTTGTTTTGCTGGGTTTAACCTAATTCATCTTGGATTATCAGTGCTGTGGTTAGTTTAAAAGGTTTACTTTCAAAAGGATCTAAGGGGGTTGGCATTGAGCTGTCCCCCGATCGGATTAACATCGCCCAACTTAGCTCAAAGGGTGGGAAAAAACGGCTTGTTAAGTATGCAACCGTTCCCGTTCCTGAAGGCGTTTTTCAAGAAGGGAAGATCGTTGATCAATCTGCGATGGCGGAGCTTATTCAAACTGCACTTGCTGAGAATAAAATCAAGGCAAAACAAGCAGCGACGGCAATTCATGGCGGTCGAGATACGGTTACTCGGATAATTCCAGTTCCATCAGAGTTGGACGATCGAGAACTTCGCGATATGGTTTTAAACCAAGAAGCGGGTCTCTATTTGCCTTTCCCACGGGAAGAAGCGGATGTAGATTATCAGAAACTCGGGCTGTTTGTTGACGAAGATGGTATTGAAAAAGTGCAAGTTCTTCTCGTCGCAACGCGTCGCGAGGTGACTGATTCTTATATCCAAACTTTCCAGCAGGCGGGCTTGACATTGGATGTTTTGGAAATTAGTAGTTTTGCCCTGATTCGGACGATTCGCGAACAGCTTCGGCAGTTTGGATCTCAAGAAGCGGTGGTGATTGTGGACATTGAATTTGAGAGTACGGAAATCTCCATTACGGTAGACGGCGTGCCTCAATTCTCTCGGACTGTACCCATTGGGACATTCCAGATTCAAAGCGCACTATCGAGAGCCATGAATCTTCCAGCATCGCGCAGCATTGATTTGTTACAGGGCATGACAATTCCGCTAAATGTGGATGCGTCCGGTCGGCCTAGCGGTGGAAATCCTGGAACTGCCGCCATGTTGCGAATTTTGGGAGAGCTGTCTGATGAACTGCGACGATCAATAGATTTCTACACTAACCAAGGCGAAAATCTCGAAGTTGCGCAGCTATTACTAGCAGGTCCAGGGGCCGCTATTGGTCAAATTGATGAGTTCTTTACCCAACGATTGAGCTTACCCTGTAGCCTCATTGACCCGGTGGAAATACTCTCATTAGAGACGACAACCGACCTTCCCGCAAGCCTCCGACCGGGGCTGGGCGTGGTTTTAGGGTTGGGTTTACGGGAGGCATAATGTTTAATCTCGATATTAATTTTCTGAACGATCGTCCTGACCTGAAACCCGGTGCGATTTCTTCGCGGGGCGGGGCCGCCCGACGACCGAGTGGTGCTGCTGAAAGTCTAGTTCCGCTCTATGCCGGAATTGCGACGGCCTTGACTCTGCTTGGATTAACGGGCGGAGCGCTAGCGTATTACACCTGGCAAAAAAACGAGTTGACTACAAGGGAAACCGAACTAGACTCCAAGCTTGGGGCGATCGCCTCTAAGCAAAAAGAGCTAGATGCGGCGAATAAAAAGGTGGCGGATGCGAAAGGTGAAATCAAAGCCCTCGCTACCGTATTTGACCAAATCAAGTCTTGGTCCGCAATGTCACAAGATCTGCGGGAACGTCTTCCACCAGGGGTTCAAATTGCCTCAATTGTTCAAGCTTCGATCGCGGGTGGTACGCCCGTTGCAGGTACGAACCCAGTCTATTCACCGAATGTCACCATTAAGGGTGAAGCCAATGATTTTGATAAGGTAAATGATTTTTTAGCCATTTTGAAGAAGTCAAACTTCCTCAAGCCAGATGATACCAAAATCATAGAAACCACCCGTTTGCCTTCCAAACCTTTACCTGCAATTTCGCTTCCGAGAGCAGTTGAGCTACCCGTGAAGCCGGGACAAGAAAAACCAAAAGATACAAACAATCAGGCCATTAAACTGCCTGGAAGGATTACGTTCACGGTGCAAAGTAAGATGTCGGAAACTCCCGCATCTGAGATGGAACGTGAACTCGATCTTAAAAATGCAGTGGGCCTAGTCACCCGCCTTAAAGCCCTCAAAAATAAGGGAGTAAAACCATGAGCATGAGTGGAGATTTTATTCCGCCTGATGCGGATTTTAATAATGAACCGAATTACCCCAGTGCTTTTGGCATTACTTTTACGCCCATTATTAGCGGCATTTGCTTGGGAGTATTAGGGATTGGGTTGGCGGCCTTTGGCTGGATGACGTTTGTTGAGCCATTGCGGTTGGAAACTGAAGTGTTGGATGCCAAGGTGAAGCAAAAAGAGAGCCAACTTGGTGATTCACAAAAGATTGAGGCGAACCTGAAAAAGGCGAGAATCGATTTAGTCGAGGTCCAGCAACAGCGACAGCAGGTCTTGTCATTGTTTGCTCAGCAAAAAAATATGGATACGCTCCTTTTCGATCTTAATCAATTGATCAAGCGTAATAACAGCGGCCTCTTGGATAGAAAAGTGGCGAAACTAGCGAGCTGTCCCGATTGGGTCAAGGAACAATTCACCACAACTCCCGATGGACAGCGGTTTGAAGAGACGATCGGGCCATTAAGTGTTGAAGCAAAATTGCGGAGTTATAAGCCATCAGTTCCGGTAGCAGCGGCAGCAACAGCGACAACTGTACCTAATGTGGTGACAGATGGCTCATTGGGACTTGAACTCAATAATAAATTAAAGCGGGATACGGTTGATGTTGAGTTTGAGGGCAACTTCAATCAAACTCAACAAATTTTCCGCGCCATTGAGCGTTTGCAGCCGTTGTTGGTATTGCGCGATATGAATATTGCGGTAGACCGTCAAGGTGGATCGCCGATTTTGTATGAAATCAATTCAAATTCGCCCGTTCCAGAAGCGTTACGGAACTGTCAGCCTGACACTGTTTTGAAAACGTCTTTCAAGATGGATGCCTTGATTCCTGTTAGCCCGGAAGAAGCAAAGTTGCTAGTTCCAAGTCCGACAGCGAGTCCGGGTGCAACTCCAAGTCCGTCTACGCCACCTAAGAAATAGGGTTCGCGTTCATTCATCCATAGTCTGATTTTTTGAGTTTGAGTTTTTGATTTCTTAGGAGCGTCCCCGTGAAAGATTTTTTTAGCATGAGCGGAACATTTGCAGTAACCACAATGTTGGTTGCAACGGTTCTTCCAGCGATCGCCGCTGACATTACACAAGTCACCAATGTTCAATTGAATCCTGCCGCAAACGGGATGGATATTGTGCTGCAAACCAAGGCAGGTAGTAAACCTCCTCAAGTATTCAATACCAATCGTGGTAATACTTGGAATGCCTATGTATTCAATACAAAATTGGCAAACAATCAGCCATACCGTCAAAACAATCCTGCTCCCGGTATTGCCTCGATCGCGGTGATTCCAGCGGGTAAGGACGGGGTTCAAGTGACGGTTGTGGGGGATGGTAAAGCGGCTCCCATTGGTCAATTGGTTAGTAAGAATGGCGATGGCGTTGTATTGAATGTCGTGGGTAAAGCGGGCGAAACGGGGCGTTTGGCTCAAGCGATCAATATGCCTCCAGTCGAAACGATCGCTCAAGCAACTCAACTCAGTCCTCAACCAGCGATGGGAACTCCGATCGTCCCATTTATCCCAAGCCCCAGCGCCCCCCGCACCGCCCCTCAAGCTCCTAATAATATCGCACCCCCTTTGATGCCTCGTGCTTCGGCTCCACCTGTGGGCGATATGGCGATTTCGCAATTGGATACAACGGCTTCGGTGATTGATCTAGGAACCAATGAGCGAATTCCTCGTTTAGTATTGCGTGATGCTCCCGTGCGTGAAGTGCTGTCGCTCCTAGCGCGTGCTGCTGGGATGAACTTGGCATACAGTGAACGCGCAGCGGCTCCCGGTGGCGCTCCTGGTGCTGCGGGTGCAAGTAGCTCCGGTGGCCCGACGATTTCTCTAGATATTGAGAATGAATCGGTTCAGGATGTTTTCAACTATGTATTGCGAATTGCTTGTGTGCCCTCATCTGTTGGTGGCGGCGGTCAAGCTTGTTCCAGCATGGAAGCCAATCGCGTTGGTCGGACAATTTTCGTCGGTAGCAGTTTGCCCGATGATGCGCGGAACGTGATTTCCCGGACCATTCGGTTGAACCAAACCACAACAGAAGCGGCTTCTAATTTCCTCACCACTCAAGGTGCGGAGACTCAACTTCCCATTACTCAAGTCTCGATTCAGACCGTGGGTGAAGGTGCCGCAGCTCGGAGCGTTGAAACTCGGACTCCAACTATTTTGGCCTTACGGGCAAGTGGTGGTGTGGGTCCGCTGTTGCTTCGTGGTTTGTCAGTTTCGGCAGATTCTCGGACAAATGCAATCACGTTGACAGGTCATCCTCGCAAAATTGAATTGGCAACTGGATTCTTGACTCAACTCGATGTCCGTAAACGTCAAGCTGCTGTGACTGTCAAAGTTATTGATATTGACTTGAATGGTGTCGATCGAGCAAACACAAGTTTAAGTTTTAACTTCGATGGTGTGGGCGCTGGTATCACAGATGGTGCTGCTGTCGCTACCTTTGGTTCTGGAGGCCAAACTAATTTCCCTGCAGGCTTTAATTGGTTGGCTCAAGTTTCTGCTGCGATCGCAAATAAGAATGCAAAAGTTCTGACTGACCCGACTTTGATTATTCAGGAAGGTCAAAGTTCTGGGGTTAGAGTAGTTGAGGAAGTTGTCACAAATTACACTTCCACCACTACAACGACAGGTAATACTTCCAACACGACGGTTACCGTTGAGAAGCAAGATGCCGGACTTATTCTGAACTTAGATCTTCGTCGTATTGATGATAATGGCTTTATTTCTATGGAAATTGCCTCAAAGATCTCTGCACCAAAAAATCAACAGGCTGTTGGTGTTGCAGGAGTTACAGGCGGAAACTTTATTACATTGCTTCAAAAGCGTGATACAAGTTCTGGCCTAGTCCGTATTCGGGATGGTCAAACTTTGATCCTTACAGGTGTGATTCAGGAGACCGATCGGGCAACTGTTACAAAGGTTCCTATCTTGGGAGATCTGCCCATCTTAGGTGCTCTCTTTCGTAATACAAGCCGTGAGAAGCAGCGTCGTGAAGTGATTGTTATGGTAACGCCTAAGATTTTGGATGATACCGATCGGTCTGCATTTGGTTATGGCTACAATCCTGGCAAAGAAGCCCAACAGTTCCTACAACAAAACCGTTAAGGATTTGGAATTGAATTAAACTTGTAAAACCGATCGTTCTTCTTTTGAGGGGCGATTTTCTTTTAGAAAGGCTTCGCCAACGGTTTTGTATGGGGGGATGATGTTCTGTGGACGATCGGTCGAATTATAGTTTGTGAGACTGAAATCTCTTGCTACGATCGATTAAAATCTAAGAAAATAGCCCAATAGATCTTTATGACAATTGCAGTGACAATTCATCTGTCAGATAATCTCTACCAACGAGCGGAACGCTTTGCACGGTTATCTAATCGTGACTTAGCCAGCGTCATTACTGATACCATTGAGTTCTTGCTCCCCCCTATGGGGAACTATATTGACACCCTCCAACCGATCGAAACCCTATCGGATCAAGAAGTTCTCATCTTAGCTAACTCGAAAATGACACCTGACCAAGATAACAGAATGTCATTTCTACTTGCGCACCAGCGAGAAAATGAACTCATTGAAGGTGAAGCTCAGGAGCTACAAGCATTAATGCAGATCTACCAAGAAGGCTGGTTACGACAAACTACGGCTTTAGTTCAGGCGATCGAACGTGGATTAATGGAGCCGATGGACTCGTGAGCGACTACGTTTCAGAACGATTGAAGATCAAAATCCGACAACAAGCAGTCGATCGGTGCGGTTATTGCCAAAGTCTTCAAAAATATGTCTGGGGAACTTTAGAGATTGAACATATCATTCCAAAATCAAAAGGAGGCAGTAATGACGAACAAAATTTGTGGCTTGCCTGCCGTCCCTGCAATCTTTATAAATCCGATCAAACCTACGGAATTGATCCTATTACCGACGAAAATTCACCGCTTTTCAATCCCAGAACTCAACATTGGCGAGAACATTTTTCCTGGTCTGATGATGGAGTTTATATTCTGGGTCTAACCTCCTGCGGACGTGCGACGGTCAAAGCCTTACAAATGAATGGCCTTTGTGTGATAACTGTCCGACACGCCTGGGTTTCCGTGGGTTGGCATCCGCCTGAAGAATTGAGTTGAATCATAAAACGATCGTTCTTCAGTTGAGGGGCAATTTTCTTTTAGAAAGGCTTCGCCCACGTTTTTTGTATTAAAGAGGAAGTTTAGCAATCCGATCTCCCCATTCTTCAGCATTAGACATTATCGGGAATTAGGATAATCAATAAAATCTAGTATACTCAGGATATTGTTGAATCATCTTTGACATCATGAAAATGAGCTACAGCGAATTAAAAGGAAAACCAAAAACGCTACAAAGCCTAACGGGTTTAAA
>JANXNM010000679.1 GCA_025354065.1 Synechococcales cyanobacterium 340R_concoct_173_sub
TCGATCGTGAGGGGTGCAAGATAATTTTTCAGGATTAACACTACAAATAATATAAGAATTCCAATAGTCTCCGATAATTCCAGCTTCCCCTAATTGATTAAATCCTATTAGTTTAGATAACTGAGATTTTGCCGGAGATAATGAGTAGACGTACGATGGTAAACTCATGCTTCCAAGTAGTGCGACCATAAGAAGTAAGACTGGAAGCGGCGCATTTATTTTAAATAGATATTTTTTAAATGAATTGACCACTCTTATTCTGGATGATTTGAGATATATGTTGCTTATCGAATCATTGTAGAAAATAATTGTTAGCCAAAGAGACAGATATACGACACTAAAGTACCGAATATTAATCTCATTTTTGTAAACCCATTCTGACGAAATCAGGAGCAAAAAACTACCGATCGTATTGATTCCAAATAATACTGACCATTTTAAGTCTGAGTTAAAAGCTCGACGGATAGCACTTCTAAATTTGAAATTTTTGGTCCAATTTTTTTGAATCGATATTATGCTAATTGCGATTAAGAAAGCAGCTAAACCAAGACAGGTGACTGAATAAAGACTCAATAGCCAATTTTCTATGGAAAACGTGATTGACTGTACGATTAGTTTTATCACGGATTTAAAGACTGTCCATGTTATCGCTAAACTATTGATCCTAAAAATTCCATAGGACGGAGTTGCAGATATTTTTGCAATGACGATAAAAATAACTCCTACTAGTGTTGTGAGATTAAAGATTTTTGAATATTTTGCATAGTTAAGATGCCTGATTAGGTTTTCTAAAATATCTCTAGGATTAAACCTTTCAAAATTACTTTCCGATCTATTCTCGGATTCATTTAAATTTTTTGATTTATTTTCTAGTGTATCAAGAGCGATGCATTTACCTCTTATTAAGTAACCCATGATTAAGATAATAATGATAGATTGTTCGGATATCCATAAACTTAGATATAAGGATATTAAAGATCCAACAATTAGTAATCCACGTTGCCAGAAAATATTATTTTTATATATATTCAATTGATGGATGAAGGCTAAAGCACATCCGATCGTTGCAAGCTGTGGAGTGTAGGGTTGTACAGCTTCGATCGTACTCGTAAAAGTAACGGCAGGTAGAAACCATACGAGCGCTAACGTGAGTCTTGAAAAATTATTATTTAGAATACTAGAAAAACTTAAGAATCCAATTAGCAGCAGAAGATAGTGCACGTATGAAACTGCAACGATCGGAGATAAGGATAAAATTTTCACTCCAAAATAACTGAGAATCGGTAATAAGCTCCCTAAACGACTTTGGCCCCAATAATATAGATCATCTGGGAGATTTATATCCTGTGCCATGAGAACATGGACTGCATGGTCTGAGTTGAATGCTGGAATTCTATAGAGTGCAAAAGCTTGGAATGACACTATAAAAAATAATGTGATTAAGCCGATCGTAAGGATAGTCTTTAGCTTTGATTTGAACATAAAAATTAGTTGATTAGTTAAATAACTTAGCCTGGTTTATTAGCCTGGTTTAATTACAATGCAAAAATTATTCATGAATGCTTGGAAATATCGATGCTTAAATTGTATAAATCCTGATGTTCTAACGAGTGCAGACTGAAGACGTTTTCGATCGTAATAGCGTTTGTGATCACGAATTTCACGTTCATCAACAATTTTCAGCCGATAAGAAAGAAATTCCAATACAGGTTGTGCCCATATGGACGGAACGGTTAGTACTAGCTTTCCGGAGGGTTTGAGTATGCGATAAATTTC
>JANXNM010000699.1 GCA_025354065.1 Synechococcales cyanobacterium 340R_concoct_173_sub
GCTCAGAGCCGAAAAGCCACCAATCCCGAAGAACGCCGATCGGTATATAGGGAATTACAAACGATCGTAGCCCGTGATGTCCCGTTCATTCCACTATGGCAAAGTAAAGATTATCTATTTGTACAAGAACGTATTGAGGGCGCAGCATTAGAAGCAACCCAGAAGATTTCATTTGGTAGATTACAAAAGCGATGACTTTAGGGTGAGTAATTGACCAATCGAGCAACTACTCACTTCCCAGTGTGGGATTTATTATTGATTTAGAGTAAAAATTCTAGGGACTGGACAACCTTTATAAACTCATTGGGAGTCATGTGGGCTGTGTCACCACAAATAATCGCGGCATTGATCAGGCTGGCGGCTTTGCTATCAATAGTTCTCATGGAGTAGAAGGGGGATTTACCTGCGGGAAAAGACCAGACATTCTTTTGGGGAGTCCTAGCGATCGCTTGCGTTATCGGCTCACCCATACCAGTGTCAATATTGACATCCACCTTGCCCAAAAGTCTGGTATTGACAGCACGGGAATAGCGACCACCAGGACCACCAAGACCACCGCCAGTCGCGCTAACCGTAAAGCAATGGTTTTGACGATTGCGATATATCACCGTGTAGTCAGGACCAAAGCGACAAACCCCGTTAGCATTAACAGATGCTCCCGCAGGACATGGTTCAGTTCTGACCGCCGCCATCCAAAATCCTTGAGGGACGTATTTGGGAAGCGCAACTTTGATGCCAAGAGACTTCAGTTTTGTCCTAAAACTAGAATTGACCAGGCTATGACCATTACTAGTTGATGAGTTACTTTGGGCATAGACGGGAGCCGCTAAACTAGCAGTTAGGGAGAACAGCGAAAACAAAGATAGGCAAGTAGTATATTTCATGGGTAAGTTGATGATTTATTGGTACGGGATAGAAGTTCGCGGAAAGTTGTAATGGAATGAAGACTAGCATTTGTATCTATTAAGCAAGCATTTAAGAACTTACCTTACGCAGGCAGAAAATCTATCCTCATTCCCCAGCACCTTCTCTCCCGTTGGGATCTGCTATGTGCCCACAAGTCTGAAAAGCGTCATCAGCCAGCCCGAATCCCCCAAATCCCCCTTCTTTAAGAGGGACTATGATTTAAGAGGGACTGAAAGTTTCTAACTTCCCCAAATATGGATCGAGCCATTCTCCATCTTCATGATTCTGACGCTAGTGCCGTCGGCTTGCTCCTCACCACGTTGTTGATAGACAAGCCCACCACGATTGTCTCTATAAACCATGTCACGCCCACGAATGAGCATAAAATCATCAGACACACCATCTGCCCAGCGAACACTTATATTACCTTGACCCATTGAAAATGTGCATGGCATAGATACTTTCGGTTTTCTGGAGCCATTGGGAAAATATTCACAATAGGCTTTGCGAGTGTCAGCTTGAGCCGCGAAGGGAAAAGATAATGCGGCGATCGCTAAAACCGCCCCAATTAAACTGAGTTTCATATTTTTAAGCTTAACTACTATTCTTTGGAGACAATTATAAGTATTTTTTGTTGGTGATCTTAATCACGAATAAGAGTAAGTAATTATCGATAGTTCTTAGATGATGTGCTTAGCAATCTCAATCCTCATTTCCTTGACAGATTTCCAAAAATCAGCAGCTCCACTACCACTGATAGAAAATGTATATTGGCGATTCAAATTGGCTAATCCCCCTTCTCCCACCCCCGCAAAATCTGACAGGCCAACATCGCCGCCCCAAACCCATTATCAATATTTACCACCCCAATCCCCGATGCACAAGAATTCAACATCCCCAACAGCGCTGCAACCCCGCCGAAACTCGCTCCATAGCCCACACTCGTCGGCACCGCAATCACCGGACAATCTGCCAGTCCCCCCACAACGCTGGGCAACGCACCCTCCATTCCTGCTACCACAATCAAAACCTGAGCCTCATCAATCACCTCCCGTTGCGC
>JANXNM010000706.1 GCA_025354065.1 Synechococcales cyanobacterium 340R_concoct_173_sub
GCAAGGCGCTGAAAAAGGCAAGGCCGAGCTAGATCTGAGAGTCGCAAAGGAAGAAACGGCATCAGCCGTCGTCCACCGCGCATTGGTTCGTCAACTGGCAAATCAGCGTCAAGGGACAGCTTGTACCAAAACCCGCGCAGAAGTGAGCGGTGGTGGTCGTAAGCCTTGGAAGCAAAAAGGAACAGGTCGTGCCCGTGCGGGGTCTAACCGTTCTCCGCTCTGGCGCGGTGGTGGTGTCATTTTTGGGCCTAAACCCCGCGACTACAGCATCAAGATGAACCGAAAGGAACGTCGCTTGGCATTGCGGACTGCGTTCCAAAGCCGTGTTGCGGACTTGATTGTTGTTGAAGATTTTGGCGCAAACCTCGATCGTCCTAAAACCAAAGATATGCTTGCAGCATTTTCTCGGTGGGGCGTTGTCGCTGGGGCGAAAGTCTTGGTAATCTTGGCCGATCGTGACGAAAATGCATACCTCTCGCTTCGTAATGTTGCTGGTGTCAAGGTAATTACGTCCGGTAACTTGAACATGTTTGATCTATTGAACGTGGATCAAATTGTTGTAACGGCATCGGCGATCGACAGCATTAAGGAGGTTTACGGTGACGACTAGTACGACAGACCTGCGGGCGCTTGCAGACTTAATCCGTCGCCCAATTATCACGGAAAAAGCAACGATCGCGCTGGAAAATAACCAGTTTACGTTTGAAGTGAATCCGAAGGCAAAGAAGCCTAAATAAAAGCCGCCATCGAATACTTGTTCAAGGTGAAAGTGGTGGGAATTAGCACCATGAATCCTCCATATAAGAAAAAGCGCGTTGGTAAGTTTTTGGGTCGCAAGCCTCACTACAAAAAAGCCATCGTGACCTTGGCTGAAGGCGATTCGATTGCATTATTCCCAGAGTCGTAGAGCTTTAGAGCCGTTCTCTTAAGCCTTCATCTCAAACATTCTGTAATCCATTCGTAGTTAGTAAGGAGTTAAGTCATGGGTATTCGGATTTATCGCCCTACGACCGCAGGCACCCGCGATCGTAGTGTGGCTGATTTCGTCGAAATCACCAAAAGTGAGCCTGAGAAGTCTCTCACCATGCGGGTCCACCGCAACAAAGGTCGCAACAACCGAGGCGTTATTACTTGTCGCCATCGCGGTGGCGGTCACAAACGCATCTATCGGATGATCGACTTCCGTCGGGATAAGAAAGGCATTCCTGCCAAAGTTGCAGCCATTGAGTACGATCCGAACCGGAACGCACGCATCGCTCTTCTGTTTTATCAAGATGGCGAAAAGCGTTACATCCTTCATCCCGTCGGACTGCAAGTCGGTGCAACGGTGATCTCAGCAGATACCGCTCCCTTTGAAGTCGGTAACGCGATGCCACTGTCGGCGATTCCCTTGGGAACCACCGTTCACAACGTCGAATTGTATCCTGGCCGTGGTGGCCAAATGGTGCGATCGGCGGGTGCTGGCGCTCAGGTCTCAGCCAAAGATGGCGATTACGTCACCTTGAAGCTTCCCTCGACTGAAGTTCGCTTAATTCGTAAAGAATGTTTGGCGACCATTGGTCAAGTGGGTAACACTGAGCATCGCAACATCACCTTGGGCAAAGCAGGTCGGACTCGTCATAAAGGTCGTCGTCCTCAAGTTCGGGGTAGCGTCATGAACCCTTGCGATCACCCTCATGGTGGTGGTGAAGGTCGTGCACCGATCGGACGCTCTGGCCCGGTTACTCCTTGGGGTAAGCCAACTCTGGGTAAAAAGACTCGGAACAAGAAAAAACTCAGTAGCGCCTACATTGTTCGTCGTCGTCGTAAGTCGTCCAAGCGCGGACGCGGCGGTCGTGAGTCCTAGAATCTAAAGGGAGAAACCTTAAATGTCTCGTTCTCTAAAGAAAGGTCCTTTTGTCGCAGATCATCTCCTACGTAAAGTAGAAGCGGCTCGTGCCAAAAATGACAACTCGGTGATCAAAACTTGGTCCCGAGCGTCCACAATCCTGCCCCAAATGATCGGCATGACGTTCGCAGTTCACAACGGTAAAACCCATGTGCCTGTTTTCGTCAACGAACAGATGGTTGGTCACAAGCTAGGTGAATTCTCGCCTACGCGGACCTTCCGGGGACATGGTGCTGATAAAAAAGCGCGTCGCTAAACTGGAGGCTAAGTTATGGCAGTTGCACTGAAATCTAACGAAGCGATCGCGAGCGCCATGTATATCCGCATGTCGCCTCGCAAGGTTCGCCGGGTTCTCGATCAAGTTCGAGGCCGCTCATACCGAGAAGCACTGATTATTCTCGAATTCATGCCTTACCGAGCCTGCGAACCCATTACTAAGGTTCTCAGATCTGCGGTGGCAAATGCAGAAAACAACATGGGTCTGAACCGATCGTCCCTTATGGTCTCCCAGGCTTATGCCGACATGGGTCCATCTCTGAAGCGATTCCGCCCTCGGGCACAGGGCCGCGCCTTCCAAATCCGCAAACCGACATGTCACATCACAATTACTGTGGCTCCCGGCGCAGAAGCAGAAGAAGCTTAGTCCTTAACGGATTCGTCCTTAACGTATTAATCAGAGAGAACAACCCCCAATGGGACAGAAAATTCACCCCACAGGCTTACGCCTCGGAATTACCAAAGAACACCGTTCACGGTGGTATGCGGATTTCAGCCGTTATCCTGCTTTGCTCCAAGAAGACTATAAAATCCGCCACTTCTTCACGAAGAATCCCCTCAAGTTGTCTAACTTGAACAAACCTGGGATTTCCGACATTCGGATTGAGCGGAAAGCAGAACAAGTAGACATCGAAGTTCGAACCTCTCGTCCCGGCGTAATTGTCGGACGTGGCGGCGCAGGCATCGAAGAACTACGCCTACGTCTTCAAACATTGCTCGGAAGCTCCAAGCAAGTCCGTATTAATGTTGTCGAAGTCGCCCGCGTTGATGCAGACGCCGCATTGATTGGTGAGTACATCGCTGAGCAACTCGAACGTCGGGTTTCCTTCCGTCGGGTTGTGCGTCAAGCTATTCAGCGTGCTCAGCGTGCTGGGGTGTTGGGGATCAAAATTCAAGTGTCTGGTCGTTTGAACGGTGCAGAAATTGCCCGTCCCGAATGGACTCGTGAAGGCCGGGTTCCCTTGCACACACTGCGAGCGGACATCGACTATTGCTACTGCACCGCACAAACTATCTACGGAACATTAGGTCTGAAGATTTGGGTGTTTAACGGTGAGATCATTCCGGGACAAGAACTGGTGGAAGCAGCCGCTCCTCAGCAACGGCCCCGTCGTGGCGGCAATCAACGCCGTAAGTTCGAAGATCGATCTAACGAAGGCTAATCAAGATGTTAAGTCCAAGAAGAACAAAATACCGCAAGCAACAGCGCGGACGGATGAAGGGGTTAGCCAGTCGCGGTTGTGATATCAACTTCGGTGACTTTGGTTTACAAGCAACCGAATGCTGCTGGATTACCTCCCGGCAGATTGAAGCGAGTCGTCGTGCGATGACCCGTCATATCAAACGGGGCGGCCAAATCTGGATTCGTATTTTCCCAGACAAGCCCGTAACCGCTCGCCCTGCTGAAACCCGAATGGGTTCTGGTAAAGGTGCGCCTGAATATTGGGTGGCCGTGGTAAAACCCGGTCGCATCATGTTCGAAATCGGTGGGGTGGCTGAAGATATTGCTCGCGAAGCGATGCGACTGGCTCAGTTCAAACTTCCAATCAAGACCAAATTTGTTGTTCGTCCCACTCCTGCGGCTACGGAGGAGTCTTAATAAACTATGTCTCTTCCCAAGATTGCAGATTCACGGAAACTCAATGATCAAGAGCTTGAAGCTCGGGTCTTAGAACTCAAACGTCAACTCTTTGACCTCCGGTTTAAGAAAGGCACCCGCCAGTTGGACAAGCCCCACCAGTTCAAACATATTCGGCATGAGATCGCTCAATTGCTGACGGTTGAACGAGAGCGGCAAATCACAGCAGTTGAAGCGGAGTAATTAAACCCATGGCAGTTAAACAGAGAGTTGGTGTCGTTGTGAGCGACAAAATGGATAAGACCGTTGTTGTGGCGATCGAAAGCCGCACCACCCATCCGAGATACGGCAAAATCGTAGTTCGGACCAAGCGGTATAAAGCTCACGACGAAGAAAACAAATGTAAAATCGGCGATCGCGTCCGAATCGAGGAAACCCGCCCGCTCAGTCGCTCTAAGCGCTGGAACGTGGCCGCTATCCTAACCGTTTCACAAGGCTAGAGGTTTAGTCATGATCCAACAGGAAAGTTATCTGAATGT
>JANXNM010000770.1 GCA_025354065.1 Synechococcales cyanobacterium 340R_concoct_173_sub
GCCCGACGCAACGATTACCGTACCGCTTGCAAGCTTCAACCCACTGACTAACACGATTACCTACACTCCGACTCTTGTATCTGCTACCAATGCCGCTGGTTTTCAGCATTTAGCGCAAGAAACAGCAAATATGAGGAAAGAGGTATCAGGGATTCATAAAGTGCTTGAAGTTGACTTATACCAATCGCCTACAGGCAAAATTGTGGCACCTAAAGCAGAGTGTGAAGTACTTCAAGCTGTTATGAGTGTTTCCCCGCTTGCTGCTGTTCCTTTAATCAAAACACTGCCGCAAGAGATGAAGGTGCTAGCAGCCATGAATCATATGTATAGCGGTCATCATTTGTTAGGTAGAGTTCAATTACCTAGCAATCCTATGGACACTAAAGCCCCCACAGTTTCACCCTTAACCACGATCGGGATGATGTTAAATATGTACTCCAATACGATCGCAACCGTGGGAATTCCTAGCACAATCTCAACCGTAGACGCAAAAGGTCAGACAATTTTAACGCCGTTTCGTAATGCTACTGATGCAATTGAGACAACAAACGCTCATGTTCAGGGCTTGCAAACCGAGATGAGCGCGGTCATGGAGATGTTATTCAAAGTCCTGCAAAATCAGGAGATGGCGATCAACATGATTCACAAAGAAACGTACAAAACTGATGTGCTAATTAAAGACACAGGATGCAGGATTTCAGAAATAGCAGTGAAGCGCCCTGGTGTTATGACACATGGGATAAAGAAACCGGGTTCTACAGCGGTATTTAACTGGAACACCCTGTTTCAGGGTTCCACGTCCTATACGACCGTTCCTGTTTGGCAAGGTGATATAGATAAGCAGCAATTAGGGCTGAAAACAAATATGGAGGCACAAAAGGCCAACACGAGCGTATATTTCCCCATCAGCGGTACGGGCGATTCAGCCTTACCTAAATTGAGTAAAAAAGGGAAAAAAGACAAAGAATGGGAACGGTACGTAAAAACGATCAATGAAGGCATTGAAGGAGGTGTTTACCACGGGCCTGGTATGCCTGAATCTAAAATAGAAGAAATCAAAGGAGGAGTTGTTAAAAAAATTGTTACCGATACAGTAACTTTCATCGGTGAAGTGAAACCTACCGTGTAGTCATCAAAAAAAAGCGCCCTATCCCAAGACTCATCCAGGATAGGGCGCTTTTTTGCGTAAACCTTACCAGGTTAAGTCGCCCTGGTTATTAATAGTTGCTGGCCTATTGGGGCGGGAGTCGAATTGAGTTTTGATTAAGTAGATTTTCATTACGATGTCGGTCGGGGTTCCTTGAATCAATTCACCGTCAGCTGCTAGACCTAATGCTACCGAATTTAGGTTGATTGTAGTTTGGGTAGTCGATTCAGTGAGTACATCTGATAAGTGACTCCAATCACTCTCTATTCCACTATCACTGTCTAGCGAAATGAACTTATTCAAACAATTTATAAATCTTGTCTTGTTCGTAGGGACTACGAGCTTTGACCCATCAAGATAGTAGTCATAGGTCGGGTTTGGTCCGCTGTTGTCCGATCGTAAGACTTTTAGTGAGGCCATAACTATTTAGATGGTACTGGGAAAGGTGTTTGAATTATAGCGTCAATCCCGTCTGGCTTTTTCTTGCCGTTTAGTTTGATTTTGATAGTTTTTGTCCGTTTGAGTTTGCCATCACGAGCAACGTATTTACCTTGCTTTTCATCCGCCGTGCTATCGGAAACAAACAATTTAGCGCTAGATACTTCAAACCTTAGAATCTCTACCCTTTTGCGAATATCGGACGGAATCGCAGCAGATTGAAACGATACTAGATTGCCTATACAAATCCCATCAATGATGGGGGTAAAAAACGATTTTCCCTCAGCCTCGCTCACAAAATACCCTTGTAATTCATGCCCGTCCGACAATTTGGCAGTAACCTTAACGGGTCCAGCCTGCACAGGTTTAAATAGTCTTTTAAATTTATCCCAGTCAGCAGTTTTCTTTATGTTTGATATTTTGAATGTTTTATGTTTAGCTCTGCCTTTGAGGGTCTGTGATGCCCCATTAATCCCAGAGTAGTAACTTACGGTGAGAATTCTTTCACTCAGATCGGCCCTCATTGCGCGCTGGATGCCGACCATGGCAATCTGCCCCACATCTTTATTTTCCATGTGGATTTGTTCAATTCTGGCAGTATTTATTGATGTTTTTATACTCTCTTCGCTACCTTGCAAAAAGGTATGGGTTAGAGGATCGGTAATATCGGGAGTGTACTTCACGACTTTCTTCTCCCCCAAACTTGCCGCGATCGCTTGCTGTGTCATGTTCCAATGGGTCGTCACGCCATTTGTGATCATGTATCCCATATCAAATACAGCATCTTCTACTTCCTCCTTTAAATTAATGAAAAAGGCTTTCATGTTTGGATTCTTGCTGGATTCGGACCAATCGTCCAACTTGCCACTTAAAATCCAGGGCTGTCTAGGTATATCCTTGCCGTCTTTGTCCTTTTCCTCCTTATATCCAAACAATTTACGACCGCTCGCGTAGGTCGTTAGAAAAGCCTGTTTTTGCATCGCTGTACGCATACCCGTCAACATTCCAGCGATTGCGCTTTTGATTTCGTCGCGCTGCTCATCTTCGATCCCTATGAGTATCTCGGGATTGATTTGAGGGTATAGATTACGGGCTTTTTTTGTCGCTTGGATGCCGACCATTCTTACAGCACCACTACCAACCAAGCGACCCGCCGCCCCGTACATTTGAGCTTCCGTAGCTTTAAGCTCCTCTTCAATCTGTTTATCCGACTTATTCCAGTCGAAAGTATAGAGGGTCATTAACGACCCCATTACAATTTGGGAAAAATTACTCATTAATATCTCTCTAGCAGCGCTACCCAAAAAGAATGCGAAACCTTTTAAACGTGCTGCCCGCCCTGCATTCAGACTATCTGAAGACCATGTTTTAGCCATGTCAATCAGTCTTGGGCCGATCTGCTGCTTGATAACGTCCGCCAGCATAGAACCCTTGAAACTTGCCAGCGGATTCAGCTCATTTAAAATCATTCCGAATTACTCCCCTAGAACGGCCTGTAGCTACTTAAAAAAATCCTAACTCTATAATAGGCCGTCAATACCGTAGCGCTATTGCGATGGGGCCATTTTGAGGCCAAGCTGAACAAATAAATTTCACAAGTCGAAAAGAGGACTCATGGTAGAGAAGCGGAAACTGGTGGCAGTTCAGCCACGAACGAATTCTAAATTTCTTTATGGATATAGAAGCGATAACTACGACAAAGCTTCGACGCTAGGAGTAGTAGATCTCGAAACTTCCTCCCCTATTAAAGATGTTGCATTTTCACCAAAAAACATCAAGCCTTATCGGGCATACAAACCAGGCATCATCGCGAAAGGGGGGTTTGTCGATATTTCTAAGGTTCCAAGCCTGGAAAACGCGGGGTATAATGTCAGTCGCAAAAACCCAGGGACACCAAAGGGGGGACCAAAGTCGGTGATTGTTGGAGTGCGGGTAACTCCAGATTTAGTACTCACTTGGCGCTATCCGAAAAGCAAATGGGCCGCTTTACCTGCAAAGGTGAAGACTGCGGCTGGAGTTGCGCTTGCATCCACTTATCCGACATCAGAACATGCCTTCCACGCTGATGGATTTGTCTTGAAAACAGCCTCCGTCGAACTCGATATTCCAGCGGGGACGTATGTATCGAAAAACATTCTAAGACAGACCATCTCAGATCCAGACACAGGGAAAAACTACAACCTTTACAAAGGGACCAGCGCAACCGCGCCCTTCTAGCTGACTAGTTCATAGTCTTACTTTCATAGTCTTTCAAGTTCATTAATATTTTAGAGAGTTCATTGTGCTTCAGGAATTACTCAAAGGATTATCGCTCTTAGAGCTTTCTTATTCTCGCCCCGACAGCGGAGTTGTATTAACTCTCCCCAATGCTAGTGCTTCCATTGGGCTAGACGGTGAAACATTCATGGTCACTGTGCAGAAAGATTTCGGAGAATCGATCGCCATGGCTGAAGAGGGACTTACGACATCTCAAGTTTTGGATCTTTGTAAAAATCTCAAGATTGAATCTGACAACTACGTACAAACACAAACCTCAGTTTCGTAGATAAGGGGGCGATCGAATGCCCTACGACTTAAGATCTGCACTGAGTGGCGTAACGAGTTTCCCGGTTGTGCTCACGGCCCCGTTAACAGTCCCGAAACTGGTGACAACGATCGAAAACAACGTACCGGGCAAATCTCACTGGAGAAAAGCAGGATACGTTCAAGCTGTTGCTTCCACCAATATCGGGGCGACAACGGGCCGATCGCAAATGGTGCTATTTGGTCAGCAGGAATTGGATTTAGAGGTTCCTGCCTATCCTTATCAATTGCGATTTGAACCCTGTCACTACGTCATTAGATACTCACTCTATCTCTACGAAAAAGACAAAGCCTGGGCAGATGGAACGCCATCAGTCCCGCTAGTCGAAACCGCGAAAGGGAGAGTGAGACGCGTGATTTTCTACACGCCTAATACTCTGCCTACCTTGGTATTGCAACGGCGAGAAAATCGAATCTCAGCGACACTGTACAACGCCTCTACATCCTTGATTTATATCGGATTTTCATCAAATCTATCGCCATCAAATTCACCTGAAACCCTCTATCCAGGCGGTCAATGGGTCTCAGATGGTGGTGATATTGGCGAAATCTGGATGCTGAGCGACACAGACTCTGCTACTTCACTTCAAATCATTGAATACTCGCAGGACTAACATGCCTGTCTTCAATCCGAATACACCAGAACTAAGGGAATTTCTAATCATGGCAAGTGCTGATACTCGCAATCTCATTCAATCGATCGAAGCCACTAGCGCAACGATCGCAGCTGACAAAGCCGTGCAAGACACACTCAATGCAACCAACGCAGCAGCGATCGCAGCAGCACAAGCGGCGGCTGATACGGCTAATAGCGGTGTAGCGGCTGTTAATACTGTGGCGGCTCAAATCACCGACGAAATGGTGATTAACGAGCCGTTTACGATTCCCGTTACTGCG
>JANXNM010000782.1 GCA_025354065.1 Synechococcales cyanobacterium 340R_concoct_173_sub
CAGCACTCTCAAATCTCAGCTTGATATTTGGGGATTTCGAGGCAATGGCGAATCTTGGATGCGATCGATTCGGCAACAGTTTGATCCGTTGAATATTTTGAGTCCGGGACGAATGGAGGGTTGATATGTTGAGTGTTACAATCGATCGGTTTACAGAGTTCTGTAGACAATACTTCTACAGAATTAAGCAAATTTTTTCCCTCAGAAAAATGTATCAAATCCTTCCCCCAGGTTCACGTCAGTCCCTCCAAAACGGTGAAACTCGCTGGATGATTGGGCTGATTGTATTGGGTTGTCTATTGCGATTGGTTTGGGCGGAGGATATGGTGTGGAAAGGGGATGAAATTTGGATGTATCAGACGGCAAGAGCGGTGGTTGACGGTCAAATACCCTACCCTGCTTTGGGGATGTACACTAGTATGGGATTTCTGAATCCAGGACTGGGCGTTTGGTGTTTTATTGCCTTAGCTTGGGTTTCAAAAGATCCCATTGCTATGGTGTATTGGGTGATGGGATCGAATATTGTGGCGATCGGTTTATTTGCTGCATTCGTTCGTCGCTATATCCCCCAATCTGAACGATCGATTTGGTTTTGGGGTTTGACAATGCTAAGTGTAAACCCTTTGGCGATTCATTTTTCGCGTACGTTATGGACTAATGATATTTTACCTTTTGTTGGATTTTTTGTATTTGTGGGTCATTGGTTTCGCCAAACTCGATCGGGAGCATTCACTTGGGGATTAATCGGAACCTTGATTGGCCAAATTCACATGAGTGGATTCTTTTGGCAAGGGGCGTTGGTCTTAGTAAGCTTGTGGAAAGAGAAACCCTGGAAAGGTTCATTCTGGAAGCATCAATCTAAAAATAGTCGTCAGACTCGCTGGGGCTTTTGGCTTTTGGGTACTGGAATCGGGATTCCTTCGCTGGTACCTTGGATCGCCCAGATGGGAGGAACTGCGGCGACGGTTGAGCGTCCAAGTTGGGCTGAAATTCTGACACCCAATTTCCCTCTACATTGGTTGTTATCGGGTTGGGGATTGAATTTAGAATACAACCTGGGTGAAGAGTTTTGGCGATCATTTATTCAAGAACCCAGAATCTTGGGGATCCCAAGCTTTGGCTCAGCGATCGCACTTTTGTTGCTAGCCGTAAGTGCGATCGCTGCGCTGGTTCGTTGGTGGCGTAATCGAGATCAAGTTAAACCCCAATTTGTTATTACTGATTACTTTTGGGCAGGTGGAGTAGTCATGCCACTATTGATGTTGTTGGCAAGAGTCAGAGTGCCAGCACAGTATTTAATTGTGCTGTATCCATTCATTCAGATTTGGGCAGCTTGGTTAGAACGCGGACGAATGCGATCGTTGATTCTAATTTGTGTGGCTCAGCTCTTCTTGAGTATTTGCTTTTTAACTTTCATTCACGTTCATGGTGGCAATTCAAATTGGCCTTATGGTTTG
>JANXNM010000784.1 GCA_025354065.1 Synechococcales cyanobacterium 340R_concoct_173_sub
GAAATTGTTAGCAGAATGCCGATCGCTGAATAGTTGTAAGACGGGAGAAGCAAAAATCACTCAGGGCTACAATTTGCCCGCGCAATGGATTATTCACACGGTTGGGCCTGTTTGGAAGGATGGTGAATCGGGAGAACGGGACGCGTTACGATCGTGCTATCGGGAATGCTTAAAACTTGCCGTAGTTCACAATATTAAGACGATCGCTTTTCCAGCCATTAGTTGCGGTGTGTATGGTTTTCCAGTGGATCAAGCGGCGAGGATTGCGATCGGAACTGCGATCGAGTTTTTAAAAACAGATGGGACTAGTATTGATGGCGTGAGTTTTGTTTGTTTTGGCGATGAGGATTATGACGTTTATGTCGAAGTCTTTGGTGAACTTTGTTGATATTTGAAAGTCATTAAAGTCATTATTTGATCTCACGATCGGACAAATTTCCAATTGGTTACAAGATTAATCGATGGTGTGTGAAGTAGGGTGATTGGGTTAGGCGTTGCTGGGAGCGCTCCATTCGCTGATGGATACGAAGGAGCCGTTGCTAAATTGCTTCGTGATCGTCGTTAATGGAGGTCGGTAAAGATGAGAATTGGGAACATGCTTCAAGCTCAAACACAATGGCAAAGCAGGCCTTGGCGGCTTTAGTGCGACCGATCGGGAACTCATTAAAATATCCTCTTGCGCTTATACTCAATATGAGTATAATACTGAAAGTGAGTACAAAACTCAATCTGAGTACAAAGGAGAAATTGATGATGGCACTTTCACGTCCGCGTTTGCAAGTTGTTCAGAATGATGAGATTACTAACGCCATGGCGACGATCCGAAAGTATCGCCCTGGCCTGATTAATGATTCTATGATCGTTACGTCTGCTTTGGTAGAGCACGCACTGGCGTTGGAATCAGAAAAAGAGCACCAACCTATGAATTATGGAACTCCTTATGGGATGACGATCGTGCGCACAGGTCAAACGTCACACGATGTTGGAATATCTAAATTTTTAACAAAAAATTTTAGACGAATTGCTGCGATTATTGCGCATATCGACAGTGAGGAAGATGAGTTCATGGATTACATCTCTCGTGGTCAAAAGCCTATATATACTTTCGTCATGAAAGGAAAGGGCTTTACTGATTTTGAGTTTATTCACGTAGCAACTTCTGGTTCGTTATTTGAAGAATGTTTGACGTTATTGGTATTAGACTTAAAACATCATTGTGATAATATCCGCTTTAATATAATTCGCTGTAAATTCCCTGAAAATGGCTGGGAAAGTCCATCTATCATTGACTATGTTCCATCTCTCAATGAAATGGCAAAGAAGTTTTTTCAAGATGAATCTTATTTGTTTGGTGGCGGTGGTGGACAAACCTCTACTAAATGGGATTTAGGATGGGAATCAGATGTGCCAGAATATCGCGGAATCAATATCAAAGACACAAGGTATGTTGATTACTCCCATGCACTCATCGGATTAAAAGAAGCTTCCTATGCATCAACGAAATATGGCGTAGAGACTCTCGTTCGCTCTGGGGTACTTGCAGTGGAGCGTGATTTACTACATCGACGATTTCGTTGTATGTGCGATGGATGGGTAGAAGAACAACAAGATTTAGATCTGTATGAAATAGGTCTTATATTTCTTAAGCACTTTGGAGCTAAAGCTGCTTTTTCACCTGCAAAAATTCTTGACGAGATCGCTTCTCCTAGCGATACATTTAATGCTGTTGTGTATGTTGAAAATAGTAAGCGTCTTGAAATCTTACCAATGGATTGGAGTAAAGATTCATGGTTCACTTATTACGTTGACGGGAAATCTAGCGCTCAAGGCTGGAGTGTTTTATATGATGACCCAAATCCATTCAGACTTTACGATATGACTGATTTTCATCCCGGACACTTAGAAGCTTACAAACAAAAGAAGAAAAAGCCCAAGTAAACTCCGATCGTCACTGACCTTCTTCTAGGATCAAATCCAGATCAGATTCCCGGAAGAAGGCCACAATTTCAATGCCGTGTGACCGTTAAACTAAACCCTTCACCCAGTAATGGTTTGACATTAGAATCCGTTGCAATGGTCCTTCAATTGCGGGCGATCGATCGTAGACGAATTGTTCGTAAAATCGGAACATTGGATGCAGAGAGTTTGACACGAATTGATGAAGAAATTTGAAAGATGTTGAAGCCTTCAGAAGAAGGAACCTGAAAGACGATCGAGCCTGCCAAAAGCTCAAGCACAACATCCTCCAAAGCCCAGAATTAAAAGCCGATCGCCCTCATAAAATCATCTAAAATAAATATTAACCGTCGAGGACGCTTCTCCTATGACCCAAACTCTCCTCTACCCAACCCAAAAACCAACCCTCACCGCAAGAGAATTCATTGACCAGTACGGTGAAGACTCCCGCTATGAACTCATTGATGGAGAACTCAGAGACTTGG
>JANXNM010000861.1 GCA_025354065.1 Synechococcales cyanobacterium 340R_concoct_173_sub
TTGATTATCATTGAAGCGAAAAAAGCTGATATTAAATTAGGACTTGGACAATGTGCAGCAGAAATGATTGCAGCCCAAAAGTTTAACGATCGTAAAGGTCGATCCATTGAAACAATTTATGGAAGCGTGACAACAGGTACAGCATGGCGATTTATGAAACTTGAAAAATCAACTATTACCGTTGACCTAAATGATTACCCACTTCCGTCCGCCGCTGATATTTTGGGCATGTTAGTTTGGATGTCTCAGACTCATTAGTGATTAATTCACATCAACACTGACAGTAAAAGGCTCTCCAGACGGCACCACTTCCAGCATATTTCCCCCTATCTCAACAGTCATTTCAAAAACGAATATTACAGTTATCAGAACTCTCGCAGATCACGCTAAGGAGTACAATTCCAACAGAAACCAATCTTGCCTTGAGTCGATTTTATCGTCATATTGGTGGTACCACTGTCAATGATTACGGCTGGGGCATTATCGACCAGAACACTTGGATTTGAGGTGATGTCAGAAGATTTCCCCATTGACCATAGAAGTTTGTATGCCCCATTCTCATACTCATAAATGGTACAAGGATCATCCACAAGATTCTTACTTGGGCTATCAGCAATGAGTGTACAATAACCTTTATGAATAGTAGGTTGAAGAAGACTTTTTCCTGGGGGAAGCTCTGATAAAATCGTAGACTTAGCGTTCTTACCCTCCTGTTTTTTACGCGACGAAGTTGGCAAAATAGGCTTTGACTTTCCATTAGTTTCACTAATGGCTTCTGGAGAAGGGGGCAGACTTTCAGGAATCGGTTGATTTTGTGCCGCTACAGGCTCTTTCTGAGTCTCAGTTCTATTATTGGTCGTGACCGGAGCGGCAGAAGTTGTACTGGTTTGAGTGGGAGTAGGCTCCTGTGCTACCTGAGTCTTATCCTTATCTTTCACAAGCGCCATCACCCCGACTCCCGCAAGTATGACCATTCCACCCACACCAACCGCCATAATCCAAGTTTTAGGATGATTGTTGGACATTGGAACGGGGTGCTGAGACATGGGCTGCTGATACGGATAAGGATTCACGTGAGCCGAGATTACGGTGGGTTGATAGTTTCCAGAATTACCATTATTGGAGGGTGTAGTCATCATGGGTGCTTGCTCGAATCCCGGTGACATTGAAAGAGTCGTTCCCGGCATTCTTGTTACCGAATTCGATCGCAGCAACTCATCCAACATCTGACCCGAAGTCTGGCACCGATCGCGGCTATGGGGTGAGATCGCCCGATCGATCACAGAAGCCAAACCACCGCTAACAGTCGGCGCAAATTGTCGCCATTGAATATCACCCGTCCGCCCATCTGTCGGTAACTCCTGCGGAATTTTGCCCGTCAACGCATAGATCGCCGTCAA
>JANXNM010000869.1 GCA_025354065.1 Synechococcales cyanobacterium 340R_concoct_173_sub
GGAAAAATCCCCGGCACCAAAGAACTTGTCATACCTCAAACACCCTTCATTTTGCCCTATCGAATTACCGAAACCACAATTGAAATTCTCGCAGTCATTCATGGCGCTCAACAATGGGACGATCGGATTTAAGTTAAGAAATAACTTCACAAATAAATTGCGATCGCGCTTTCAAAAAATCTAACACCCTCGAATCTCCACCAAAACCTCACCCGATCGTAAAAGCTCTAACGAATCAAGTAGAGTAGAACGCAAGATATTTTGCAACTGTGCATTTGAGATATTGCCACATCGTAACCAAATTATTTTCGGCGGCGCACCAAAGCGATTCGCCAAATCAACAGAATCGCTATCTTTAGTCATTAGCACAACTCCTTCAGCCTTCGCCGCCTCAAAAATCTCAGGATCTTCTGCATCCCTTAACCCCAGATCTCGCAATGCGATCGCCGATGTTAGTTCTACCGAGATGTGAGTAAGATTTGGCTCGTCCTCCTCGGTTTTCCATTACAATGAAACAAGTTAATTCTCTCAAAGTGACACCTGTGCTGAATATTGCACTTACACCCAACGCCGAAGCGCTTCTCCAACAATTAACTCGATCGGGCGAAGAACGTGATTCCGCAATCCTAATTGAACAAGCTTTGCAATATTTTTACGATCATGGATTAGACATGGACAATACGATCGGCTTTTCTGATCTAACGGAAACCGCAATCATTCAGGAGAATGAACAGCGATGGAATGATTTCCAGGATACCGGGGTAGCCCACAGCCACGAAGACGTTGTAAAGCGGTTTGAACGATTCATAGGCCCGATCGGCTTATGACATTTTCTATACGATGGCTTCCTGAGGCAGAAGCTGACTTAGAACGACATTTTGATGCACTGAACGCCAGAAATCCGATCGCCGCTAGTAAAGCCATGCGATTGATCTTTGAAGCAAGTTCGAGCTTATCGGTCTTCCCTTACCGAGGTCGATCTATTGACGGCACACAGCAGCGTAAGCTTCAGGTTCCCTTCGGAAAGTATGGCTATATTTTGTACTATCGAATTGAAGACAGTCAGGTCTTTATTCTGCGGGTTCATCATGGACGCGAGACTCGTGAGTAAACCGATCGTCCTCCAACCCAAACTCAAAACCTCGCCCGATTGTAAAAGCTCTAACGAATCAAGTAGAGTAGAATGCAAGATATTTTGCAACTGTACATTTGAGGTAATCCCAAAGGTAGAGGTAATCCAAACTGCGATTGCAGGCGACAAATGTGCGTCTATCCAAATAATCATGCGACCAGAATCGGATGCTGAGCATTCCGCGCCGCATATTGCAATACAGCCTTCAGATCATCTGCTTCCAAATCAGACATCTCTTCCAAAATTTGTGCAGCACTCAACTCAGATGCAAACAAATCCAACACATCCGAAACCCGAATCCTCATTCCTCGGATACAAGGATGTCCGCCGCACTGTTTTGGGTTGACCGTAATGCGCTCAAGTAAGTTCGACATAAGACTAAGCCTCAAAACCTAATTCTCTTTTCAGTGTAACGACGATCGTCCCTAGACCAACAGCCAATCTGGAGACGATTAATTCCCCAATCCTTATAGACTACCGCGATCGCACGAGTCGAACCCCATTAGCGGGGGCAAGCGTCACTCCTCGACGGCGGGGCAGTTCTGGAGCCGAATCCACGAGAGAAAACTCATAGCGGGAAAGCACCTGAGCCAGAACCAGCTTGAGTTCATACATCGCCAACGCCTCCCCAATGCAGCGCCGAACCCCGCCCCCAAACGGCATAAACTCATAGGGCGTAAACGTCCGATCGATAAATCGTTGAGGATTAAACTCGTGGGAATTGGGATAGAGATCCGATCGGTGATGCACCAGATAAATGCAACCTACCACTATTTCACCGGGTTCGAGCCTGTAGCCCAGAACGTCCACGGGAGTTTCAACCTGACGCGGAAAAGTCAACATCGCCACCGGATGAATTCGCAAGGTCTCATTACACACCGCCGTTAAATACGGCAATCTAAAAATCTCCATTGGATCTGAATTCTTCCCCAAGGTTGCAAGTTCCTGAAGCAGCTTTGTCCGCACTTCAGGGTTACGGTGAGTCCAATACAACGCCCAAGCCATCGCCGTTGCCGTAGTTTCATGGCCAGCAAATAACAACGTCATCAACTCATCCCGCAACTCAACATCGCTCATCGGCTCTCCCTCTTCATCCCGCGAAGAAAGCATCAACGACAGAATATCAATCCGATCGGTCCTCGATTCAGCCCGTCGCTCGGCAATTTCGAGATAAATCAGATCATCAAGCTTTTGCCGATCGCGCACAAATTTCCCCCACGGACTCCATGCCCCCCAGTCTTGTTGTAAACCGGGATAGAACAGAACCATAGTGCTCAATGGCGAGTGAAATAGATCCGCAACTTGGGTCATTAAGTATTTTAAGTTTTGGAAGCGATCGCTCCCCGCCCCACTCTCAGACATCCCAAAGACCGCCTTTAGAATAATATTGAGCGAAATATCCTGAGTCACAATCCGAGCCTCAAAGGGCTGATTCAGAGGAACTGCATCAAACGCCATAGTCGCCAATTCACCGATTAGCTCACCGTAAGCCCGCATCCGTTCACCATGAAAAGGGGGCATCACAAGCTGCCGCCGTCGCCGATGCCGATCGCCATCTAGCATCATGACCGAAGAATCGCCCAGGATAGGAGCCAGAATTCGATTCAGATCCCCCGGAGCCTTATAAAGACCAACCCGAGATCCGATCGTCGTATCGCGTGTCAGTATCTCCTGAATCGCTTGCGGTTGATTCACAAACACCAACCCTCCGCCAAATCCCACCACACTGGCTCGGAAAATATCGGGACAGGTACGAGCAGCAGTTTCCATATAGCCCACTGGATCCCCAACCCACTGCAACTGTTGGAGCCAAGCAGGTTTTGTGAAGGGTTTTGGAGGGTAAAGTGCCTTGTTCATGATGATCGATCGAGTGATTAGGATATCAAAATGTTTTGCTAGCTTAATCTTAATGGATGGATAAGGGATGGGGGAGCCGATGTACGATTGACCGACAACACAGATGCGCCGATCGTATTTCAGGATTTGAATAGTATTTGATAGTAGATAGCTTCGTGCAAAATGGGGAACCCTCGAAGTACTCGCATCAACAAAGCACAACAAAGTCAGGAAACTCACAATGAACCGTCGCCCCATCGTCACGCCGCCAAGAATCAGCACCATGCCCCGCGCTCAAACTGAGTCCCGGCTGCACTTAGAACGGTATCAAATCGCGATCGAAAAAAGTCGTCTCGAAAAAGAGCTTGAAACGTTAGAATTTAGACAAATTCAAATTAAAGCACGTCTGATTCAGCTTGCTGACCAAGCCGCTATAACAGCAACTCTACAAGAAAATTTAGCGCAAAAAAATCCCCTTGTACCGTCAGATCAAGGGGCGATCGCAAATCCAGTTGCCAAAACATTTAACACCGAATCTTATCAAACCTTCCTGTTAGATTTCTAGATGCATAATTTATACAACACCCTAATTTTGAATAGAGCCGATCGTTCAATGTTAGGCTAAATTGAAACCAGATTTATTATTTAGATTATGTCTAGCTTGCCGCAGATTACCGTTCAAGAACTTGCCGAAAAAATAGCATTAGGTGAATCCATTCAACTGGTGGATGTGCGTGAACTCCAAGAACTCTCGATCGCATCGCTTCCAGGATTCAAACATCTCCCCCTCAGCGCATCCGAGTCTTGGTCAACTAATATCCATAGTCACCTAGACTCAGAACTCGAAATATTAGTGCTGTGCCACCATGGAATGCGATCGGCCCAGATGTGTCAATGGCTGATTGGGCAAGGGTTTGCGAATGTCAAAAATATCTCCGGTGGAATTGATGCCTATTCCGTTCAAGTTGATAGCCGCATTCCACAATACTAATCCTAGTTTGGATCTGCTATCTTAGTAAAAAAGCTGAGATTTAGCCAAATCTTAACCCGAATGACGAACCCTATTTCCCTCAATGCACGTCAGCAACAAGTGCTGTGGGCCACTGTTCGCCACTATGTCGCCACAGCCGAACCTGTTGGTTCTGAAGTCTTGGTTAAGGAGTATTCTTTGCGGGCAAGTTCTGCAACGGTGAGGAATGCCATGGGATTTCTAGAGAAAGCGGGCTTACTTTACCAGCCTCATATCTCAGCGGGGCGCATTCCCTCGGATTCCGGCTATCGAATTTATGTCGATCGGTTGCTCCAGCCCCTACCGTCCCATTCAAGATCCGTAGATCAAATTTTGAGCGATCGGCTTCAGGGTCATAACTGGAGCATGGAAGCAGTATTCAAAGGTGCGGCGCAGATTCTAGCGACGTTAAGCGGTTACATTACATTAATTACATTGCCATTGAATCGGATCACCGAAATCAAACATTTACAATTAGTCCGAGTAGACCATACGCGCATCATGATGGTAGTGGTGATGGCGAATTATGAGACTGAATCGGTAATGGTTCCCTTGAAAAGTAATCGGGATTTAGATTTAGATTTATTAGAACGTGAATTACAAATTGTATCAAATTTTCTGAATGCCAAATTGAAAGATCGATCGTTATCGGAACTTCAGCAATTGGATTGGGGCGAATTGGGATTAGAGTTTGAATCCTATGGTCAATTGGTTCAATCTATGTTTCAGGAACTCGATCGGCGGTTTACCCAATCGGTGATGCCGACTCAAATGATGATGAGTGGTGTGGCTGATGTGTTGCGTCACCCAGAGTTTAGCGAATTACAGCATTTACAAACTATTTTGCATCTACTAGAAGAAGACCAACAGCAGTTGATCCCTTTAATCTTTGAACAGGGCGATCGGCGGGTGACAGTACGAATTGGGTCTGAAAATCCTTTAGAACCCATTCAAGCTTGCACCTTAATTTCATCGAATTACAGCCGCGATTCAGTTCCATTGGGCAGCGTCAGCATTTTAGGTCCAACCCGAATGGACTACGAAAGCACAATAGCATTGGTGGAATCGACAGCCGATTATTTGTCTGACCATTTGTCCGATCGCTAAATCAAACAATTCTACCGTTTAATTTTTTGTTTGATTTTCCGCAAAAACGATCGCACACGTAACTGCTTTAATCTAAACTCACTAATTTCAACTAAATCGCCTGCATTGTTTTCTGCATAGTCAAAAAAATGATTGATTTCTTTCAAAATCACAGTCCACCGCAACACAATATTGTTCGATCGGTATTCCTCTAGAATATTATTTGATAATTCAAAAGAACTAGGGGAATTCACCATAGCCATAATGCGTTGAACATCATAGCCAGTACTGTAATTTGCAATTTTATGGGCATTAAATCCCGGATCTAAATAGTCCGAAAGTGCATGATTAACACTAGAAAACACATGACATCCTGAGGCCATTGCTTCCATCGGTGGCAACCCGAAGCCTTCACTAACGCGGTGTTGTGCCCAATATTCCGCAGAATCATACAGGTAAACTCGCGATCGGTTAAACAATTCACCCAAATCTGAAACAAACCCAGAAATCAATTCTACATTGCAGTGTTTTTTTAAAGCAGGAACAAGCGATCGCAACACATAATCTGATGTTTTTCGAGTTTGTACTAGAACATCAATATCGCGAGGTAAATTACGATTTGAAAATTCATCTGAAATCTGATTCGGCAAATAGTAAATCAGCGAATGGGGTGCATATTGCCCCCAATATCCCATAGTATTTCGGCTGACCGTTAAAATTGGGACATTAGGCGGTAACCGAAATCCATATCCTGCACTGTGGGCATGGTAAACCACATGGTGTCCCTTCAATTTCCCGATTAACTTTGGAACATCAAACCCCCAACTCACCACAAAAATCCGATCGTACTGTATTCCCTGACGTAATAAATCGGGCAAAAATAAAGTATTCTCCTCCCGCTTTCGATACGTCACAACCTCCGCGTGAGTCACTTGCTGGGCCAGTTTCATCGCCTTTAATTCAGCAAACAATCCGCCACAAGAAAACTCTCCCGTTGTTCCAGGAACGAGAAAAAGTAACGATCGTTGCTGAGCGATTTGGGATACGGCGATTTGGGGTTCAGGCATTTGCATAGGAATTAAAATAGGTAGAGATCTAGACTAATTGCAATTAAATTGGCAATCGATCGATGTCTTTATTCGTTCCAATCACCACGATCGCATTACCTTTCATTAGCGCAGTATTCGGATCAGGATTAACATTAAACTTACCGTTTTGACTGTAAGCCAACATATTCAAGCCATAGCGCGATCGTAATTGTAATTCAGCAATGGTCTTTCCATGAAACTTCTCCGGCACCACGATTTCAACAATGCAGTTGTCCGCATCTAGATCCAATCTGTCTAAAATTCCAGGCTTAGTTAATGACAACGCCAAATTACACCCTGCCTCATGTTCGGGGAATATAACGTGATCTGCGCCCACCTTACGCAGTAACGTCTCATGAATCTCCGATGATGCTTTGGCCACTACATTGGGCACACCCCCTTCTTTGACATTCAATGTGGTAATAATGCTCTCTTGAATAAAGTTCCCGATCGCAACAATCACCGTTTCTTGTTCTAAAATTCCCGCTTCTTTCAACGCCACAACTTGAGTCGAATCTACCACGATCGCATGGGCCACCACCCGATCGAGCAAGGCCTGCGATACCTTCAACTCATCCGAATCCACCGCCAACACGTCATACCCTTGTTTCGTCAAGGTCGAACAAACCGCTCGCCCAAACCGTCCCAAACCAATCACCGCAAAACTTTGACCACTACGATCCGATCGTAACGACGAAAAAAACCCAAATGAAGATAAATCCATGACATAACACCTAAAAATTAATAGTTCTGAACAAAACTGAATCTAAATCCCACGGTTAGGGATCAAACTTACTAAACAACTAACCTACCAACAAATTCTCCTCTGGATATTTCACAAATGTCGGCTTTGGATCGCCCAGTAATGCACCCATTAGCAACAACACACCCACCCGGCCAACATACATAGTCGGAATTAAAACCATTTGTCCCGGCAAACTAAGATTAGCCGTCCCAATCGCCGACAACCCAACTGTCGCGAATGCTGAAACTGCTTCATATAGCAACCCTAGGAAGTTTTGCGAAGGATCCGTCAGCGTCAAACAAATGGTCGAAACAATCACCACGATCGCCGACCCAAGGGCCACTGCCACCGCCTTTAAAATTAATGCGATCGGAATTTGCCGTTTAAAACACAAAACATCCTCCTTACCCCGCAACACCGCTCCCGTACAGCTTGCCAACACATTAAACGTGGTGGTCTTAATGCCGCCGCCCGTCCCGCCAGGACTAGCACCAATGAACATCAACGCGATCGTAATCACCAATCCTGTCACACTCATTTTGCCAATATCAATTGTATTGAATCCCGCTGTACGGGGGGTCACCGACTGAAAGAAAGCAGCTAGTAAACGATCGCCTGCACCCAAGGGTCCAAGAGTTGCTGGATTGCCAGATTCGGTCATCAAAAAACCCATCGTTCCGACAACTAATAGAAACAATGTCGTACTGAAAACTAGTTTGAAATTTAGCGAAAAAATTCGGCGGTGTTGACTTCCTTCAAGGCTCGATCGGACGGCTAAAAATGCTTCCATAATAAACTGATAGCCAATGCCTCCGAATATAATCAGAAATGCGATCGTTAAACTGACGGGAACACTCGTCACATAACTCATCACATTGTCCGCAAACAATCCAAATCCAGCATTATTAAACGCACTAACACTGTAAAAAATCGAAAGCCACAATGCTTTTAACGGCGTATATGCGCCCTGTTGAATGAACGTTGGCAGCAAATTTACATTCTTCGGCAGCATCGACGCATCCGCAAAGGTCGGAAACATGAACAACGCCCCCAACACCTCAAACACCAACGTCGTCGCAATAATAGACTTGACCAATGCTGGCAACCCCGACAGCCCCGATCCATCCAAGGACTGCTGAATGGCGATCTTATCGCGCAGGTTCAACCGCCGCCTCAAGACCAACAGCAACACCGTTGTCGCCGTCATATACCCAAGTCCACCAATTTGGGCCAACAGCGCCAAAATCACCTGACCAAACACCGTAAAGTGCTTCCCCACATCTACCACAGACAGCCCCGTCACACAGACCGCAGACGTGGAGCTAAATAGAGCAATGTGGAACAGACGTGGCAAATCGTATCCCGTTCCGGCTGCGATCGAAATCGGCAGAGTCAACCCGACAGCCCCCGCCAAAATCACAGCCAAAAACCCCAAACAAACTGTCCTTGAAACCGTCATTCGTGGATAACCATTCTTTAAAAATTGTATGAGATTTGAATTCGTAAGGTTCAAGATACATTTACATCACGGTTAAATGCTGTATCAGATAGTGATGTACCAGAATTTTGCAGGCATCGAATCAATATTTTATTAAGTTTTGTCAAGAATGAGAATGAATCTCTAATGTAGCGCAGCGGTATCCAGGATAGTCAGATGGTATGATTTCTGCGAAGAGTACTGTAAGTAAAGGCTTTAAAGTATGACGCAGGTGCCTGTTTCCCCTGTGGTGTTGGTTATTCTAGATGGATGGGGCTATCGGAGTTCGAGCGATGGTAATGCAGTCGCGGCAGCCAAAACCCCAATCATGGATAGTCTCTGGGCCGCGTATCCACGCACCCTAATTCGCACCTCTGGGAAAGATGTTGGTCTGCCGGATGGGCAGATGGGAAATTCGGAGGTAGGGCATTTGAATCTTGGCGCGGGGCGAGTAGTCCCTCAGGAATTAGTCCGAATCACGGATGCGGTGGAGACTGGGGCGATCGAGCGCAATACGGCTCTGGTGAAGACTTGCCAAAATGCCAAGGCCAATGGCGGTAAGTTGCATTTAGTGGGTCTGTGTTCAGAAGGCGGCGTTCATTCTCATCTCAGCCACATCTCTGGCTTGCTGAAACTGGCTAAAGAGCAAGAGATCGAAGACGTTTGCATTCATGCGATTACCGATGGCCGAGACACCTTGACCCGCGAAGGCATTAATGCCCTGACGACATTGCAAGCGACGATCGATAGGATTGGCATTGGCCGGATTGTGACAGTGAGCGGTCGCTATTTTGCCATGGACCGGGATAATCGCTGGGATCGAATCAAACTGGCCTACGATGTGATGACGGATGAAGGTGTGGGGACGGGACAGGCTGCTGTCAGTACGTTGCAAGCGTTTTATGATGACGGTAAGAATGACGAGTTCATTCCGCCAACCCGACTTGAATCCGGTTCCATAACGGCGGGTGATGGTGTTATTTTCTTTAACTTCAGGCCCGATCGCGCTCGTCAATTAACTCAAGCGTTTGTCGATCCCGAGTTTACAGGTTTCGATCGGGCGTTGATTACGCCGTTGACCTTTGCCACATTGACCCAATACGATCCCCGGCTAAATGTGTTGGTCGCTTACGAACCCATCAGCATGGACAATATTCTGGGTGAAGTGATTTCAAAAAAAGGGCTGAAGCAATTCCGAACAGCGGAAACGGAAAAGTATGCCCATGTGACGTATTTCTTTAATGGCGGTCTAGAAATGCCGTTCCCCGGCGAAGATCGTGAGATGGTCAATAGTCCCATGGTGATGACTTATGACCTAGAACCTGCCATGTCGGCCAAGGCGGTGACGGACGGGGCAATCAAGGCGATTCGGACTAGGAAATACTCGTTAATTGTGGTCAATTACGCTAACCCCGATATGTTAGGCCACACCGGATTTATGGATCCCACGATTCAGGCGCTGGAGGTGGTTGATAGTTGCCTCGGGCGGCTGGTGGACGCGATCGGGCGATCGGGTGGGACGGCGTTAATCACCTCAGACCATGGCAATGCTGAGCAAATGTGGGATGAAGAGGGTAATCCTTGGACGGCCCACACTACTAATCTTGTACCTTTCATTTTGATGGAAGGCGAGGGGGTCAAAATTCCGGGTCATGGCACTGACATTACGTTGCGTGAGGACGGTCGGTTATCGGATATTGCGCCGACTATTTTGGATATTATGAACATCCCCCGGCCTGAAGAAATGACTGGACGCAGCATGATTCAGACGGCTGATTTTGATGTTCAGGTGAATCGAACTCCGGTACAGTTGGGCGCTAACTAGCTTAACCTCTCTATACGTTAGACTCGGGTGGCATCGTGATTGGTGTCACCGATCGGGCGATCGGCTATAGTTTTAAAGTGCAGGTTTAGAAAATAATTTTGGAGCGTGGGTTGTGGATATTACGTCAGTCTTGAAGGCGATTTGGATGATTGCTGCTGCCGGGTTGACGATATTGGTTCTGTTGCACAGTCCGAAAGGGGATGGACTTGGCTTGGGCGGTCAGACTCAGTTATTCACTAGTGCGAAGAGTGCGGAAGTGACGCTGAATCGGGTGACTTGGACGTTGTTTGCGGTATTTATGGCGATGACGATCGTGTTAAGTAAAATGGCAAAGTGAGTAGTTTGAAGGCTCGATCGACAATTCCACTTCGTCGCCTGATGGGACGATTGCTAGGAATGGCGATCGCTTTTGTTGGTATGTTGACGGTAACTTTACAAATGGGCTGGGCGCAATCGTTGCCACCGGGCCAAGTACATCCGATTCCGGCAATGTTGACCCAGGCCGTGCAGCGATTGGATCCAGAGGTTGGACCGGGAGATTATTTTGATGCGATCGAGCGCAAGGCTGTGGGCTATTTGATTTGGTCGAAGTTTCCGGTGACGGTGGCGATCGATCCGTTGGGGGGCGATCGTTGGAAATTGCAGGTGACGGCGGCGGTTATGGAATGGCAACGTTATTTCCCGTTGAAAATTGTCTTAACACCCGAAACTGCAAACATTTGCATTCAATCCAAACGCCTTGCCTTGAAACCGGATCCCAAGACTGGAAAACTACCTAGATTCCGATCGGCGGAAACACATTACGATGTTTCGGTTAGTGACGGTTCTGATGCGAAATACTTGAACCATCGAATGACAATAGATTTAGCTTCGGGTCAGGCGGATGGTGTGATGTTATCGGTAGCGCGTCATGAACTGGGTCATGCGATCGGGCTTTGGGGCCATAGTCCCGATCCAAATGACATTATGTATTTTTCCCAAGTGAGCAAAGCGCCGTTAATTTCATCGCGAGATTTGCGGACGCTATACCGGGTATATGGTCAGCCGACGCGGTTGGGTTGGGCAGTCAAGTAAAATTGCCTAACTTCCTAACTTCAACGCATCCAAGAACAGCGCATAGGTGAATCCAATCTTCAACATATTGACACTTTCCACCCATAGCGATCGGGCTGCAAACGCTTTTCCCCGATAAGCAATCCAACTCACGGCCTCCACCGCTATCACCAACACCAATCCAACAACACCATCATATTGAGCAGATTGCCCAGTGGTCGTTGTCGCAATATTCCCCAAGAGGAATCCACCGAGAAACATAATTGCGATTAAAACAAACCGCTGCCAAGGATTTTTGAACCACGTTTCAATGCGAGATCCTGATTCTGTCAAAATGCGATCGAGGCGAGTATCTTGCATGGCGGTGTGAGGGGGAAAGATCTAGACTAGAACTATACTAAAGCCCAAAATTAAAAGTCAGATCAACCCACATTGAACTTACGAGAAAGTTGTGAAAAAACGTGTGACTCTAACGTTCCCCCGCCGATCGGTCCAAATGCCAGTTACCTATAGGCTGGCCAAGGATTTCAATGTTGCAGCGAATATCATTCGTGCCCAAGTTGCCCCAAACCAAATTGGCAAACTGGTGGTTGAACTTGCTGGAGATATTGATGCGCTTGATGCGGCGATCGATTGGATGCGAACCCAAGACATTAATGTTTCGTTTGCTAGCCGTGAGATTTCGATTGATGAAGATGTGTGTGTTCATTGCGGTCTTTGTACGGGAGTATGCCCAACGGAAGCGCTGACATTAGATCCGCAAACGGCGATGTTAGTATTCACCCGATCGCGTTGTGTTGTTTGTGAACAATGTATTCCAACTTGCCCAGTAAATGCGATCGCAACTAGTTTCTAATAAGATAAATATACAGATACAAGTTATGACATTCTTGTGAAGTTTATATAGATGCAGTAAGATTCTGGCTGGCCTATACAAATTTCGTAATGCTTAATCCATTAACGTTTGCTTATC
>JANXNM010000884.1 GCA_025354065.1 Synechococcales cyanobacterium 340R_concoct_173_sub
AGCCGTCGTCAGACTATTGCACTGGGAGCCATTTTATTGGCAACAACGGTCGCGCCACTCCAAGATCTATTGCTGGATGGGCGGTTGATGGTCCAATCGATTTACCGTCAAGCTACTGGACAAATTCCAAACGATCGGCCCCAAATCAAAATTGTCCAAATTGATGAAGCGTCGATTCGGGCTGGATTAATTCCCGATCGCAAACTGAATCCGATCGATCGAACAGCCTTAGCAAAAACGATCACGGCAATTGGTGCGCAATCTCCCAAGGTATTGGCCATTGATTATTTGCTCGATCGGCCATCACCCGAAGATCCCGTGTTAGCAAAAAGTCTGGCCCAATTGCAGAGCCGCAATATTAGCTTAGTTTTTGGCAGCGATCGGCAAGTCCTACAAACCATCGGCGTTTCCCCCACATTACTGCGTCCGATCGACCCCATGGGAAAACTCACTCGTAGCGGCCATATCAATTTTTATCCTGGTTACTTATCTCAACCGACAGGTTCAAACTGCTCCCAAAGCTGTCCATTTGGATTTATGGCAGCGGAGGCTTATTTATCCACCTCGCCCGATGCAAACGCCGCTTCACTTCCGCGAATTCCAGCTTGGCGATCGACGCTCCAGAATTTTGGAATAACTGCATTTACGCCCATTGTGGACTTCTCGATTCCCAGCGATCGCGTCTACCTCACCGCCAGTGCGATCGACATTACCTCGAAGCGCAGCGAACCCAGTTCAGAACCTATCATTATTCTTGCCGCTGGAGATTATCCAGAAGCAGGCACGGGATCTTCCACCGATAAATTTCCGCTGCCGTCGGCCATGGCCTATTGGCGACGGGTTCAAGGTCAACCCGCGCTGTTCCAGTTAACAGGAGCCGAGATTCACGCCTACATGATCTATCATGCCTTGCATAAGCGTACCGTAACGCCTATTCCCGAGGTCTTAATGGTGTTGCTGGCCGGACTACTCAGCGGCGTTTTGCAGTCGAGGCGGATTTTGGCAACAACTCCCCGATCGTCCTCAAAACGGCCTTGGAACATTGTCCTGACTTGTGCGATCTATGGAGCAATAGGCTTACAGAGCTTTATTTCTCCTGGTGTTTTGTTGCCGTGGCTGCTGCCCAGTCTAGCGCTCTGGATTTATCAGATTCCCCCTCATTCTAGAAAACATTTGCCATGACTCATCCTAAAAAATCTACCGTTAATCCTGCATTCAAGTTTCCTGTCTCCAAGGTTAAATCGACCCTTCGATCGTTCACGC
>JANXNM010000892.1 GCA_025354065.1 Synechococcales cyanobacterium 340R_concoct_173_sub
TTCCCCCACCTTCTGCGCAATGATATAGCAATTCTTTCCTGCTCCAGACCCTAAGTCCACCACCACCTCACCCTCATTCACATAGCGCGTCGGATCCCCGCAACCATAGTCCTTTTCCACAATCTCCGGCGGCAAAATCGTCAAATACCGCCCATCATATCCATCCGTCGGACAACACAATGCAGGCTGCGGGGCCTTTGCACCCTCCGCATACCGATCGCGCACAGCAGTTTCAATATCAAAAGCAACCATTCAAAAACTCCAAAAATAATTCTTTTCCACTATCATCATTCTACTCTTAGCGGTTCCTAAATAATGACTGAATCAAACCCCGGATTTTGGTACAATGGCAATCTCGAAACAGGCGATCGTATCCCAATATCCATAACCGATCCAGCCCTTCTCTACGGCGCAACCCACTTCACCACCCTGCGCACATACCATCAAACCCTCACAGATCCCCGTACTCACTGGCCACACCATTTACAACGACTTCGCCAAACCCTTCCCCACTTCATCGAACCAAATTGGGCACAATTAATTGAAGGTGCAACATATCTGAGTAAATACTATGAAATCCTGCGCCTCACCCTTTTCCCAGATGGCCGACATCTGATCACAGGCCGATCGCTCCCCCCCGACTTACACGATCGCCAAACTCATGGCATTTCAGCCCTATTATTGTCACCAGACCAAACTCGATCGCGCCCCCATTTAAAAACCGGAAACTACCTCACACCATGGCTCGCCCTCCAAGATGCCCGCCAGAAAAACTGTGCCGAAGCCATATTCACCGATCGCAATAGTAATTGGCTTGAAACCACCACAGGCAATCTGTGGGGATATGCTATGGGCATTTGGTACACACCACCACTATATAACTCAGAGAACAGCACAACCATTCTTCCCGGCATTCAACGATCGGCCCTAATAACTGTACTCCAATCCCAAAATATAGCCATTCAAGAAACAACCTGGTCGCCCGATCGGATTGCCCAATTTGAATGTATTGCTTATTCAAATTCTGTTGTCCAACTCATCCCCATTCACACAATAATAAATTCAGAGAACATAAAACTCTATCAATTTTCTGTAAATTTAAATCCAATTCAAAGACTACAAAATCTATTATTTAATTCCTGATATTTAAATTATTTATAGTAGAATCTTAGAGTGAATCTAGACTTGAGCTTCTAATTTTTATATGGCTGACTTAATTTTATTTTGGCATCGTCGAGACTTGCGGATTTCAGACAATATTGGGCTAGCCATGGCCCGCGATCGGAGCGCTAATGTCGTTGGCATGTTTTGCCTAGATCCAGCAATCTTAAAATCTGACACCATGGCCGATGTTCGAGTTGATTATTTACTCGGATGTTTGACTGCCTTACGCGATCGTTACACCGCAGCGGGTAGTCAGCTTTTAATGGTTCAAGACAATCCATTGGAGATTATTCCAAAGCTCGCAAAAGCGATCGGAGCAACCCATGTCTTTTGGAACTGGGATGTAGAACCCTATGCTCAGAAACGCGACAATGCAATGATTGCTAAATTGCACGAATTGGGAATAGAAGTTGAAACATTTTGGGATCAGCTTTT
>JANXNM010000081.1 GCA_025354065.1 Synechococcales cyanobacterium 340R_concoct_173_sub
CCTAGCGAGGAGTAGCTGGAACTTTCTCGAAGTTTGGGTCGATCCGATGCAATCGCCGCCCTATCTTCTGCTGGTATTGGGGGATGAGTCAGGCCGTTGCAACATCCTCGATCCTGGCGATCGGTATAAGTTGGTTAAGGATTATGACACTTACGATCAAGCACAGCTTTGGTTGCTTGAGGACGAGGACGAGCCATTAGAAGGCCGACTGTCAGAGGCTAAATTTAGTGGTTGAGCATGGATCTTCAATCTAGGAAAAATATCGAAAAGAATTTATTGCCACACGCTGAAAACGCGATCGTTGACATTCGCAAACTGCGTGACTACTGCCTCAATCCCCGACATAAAGACGGCAAACATAAAGCCCGACTATTTTCTACGATCCTAGGAATGACCACTAACGATGCCGAGGAGTTGCGCCAAATCTTGCTGAAAATTGTAAAGATTCATGAGGCAAAGTTGGGCAGGCAAGATGAGTTCGGGCAGCGGTATACCCTCGATTTTGAGATCTCGTGGCAGAATAGAAAGGCAAGGCTACGGAGCGGTTGGATTATTGAGACTGACTCCAAGATCCCCAAGTTAACAACCTGCTATCCACTTTAGCGGAGTGATAATGAGTATGACTAAGCCAAATTCAATTCACTTACTTGATGTCGTTGCACTTACTGTCGATCGGCCCCAGGATAGTTTATGGCGCGGTCAAGTTGGGACGGTAGTTGAGATTCTCGCCAATGGTGCGGCGTTTGAAGTAGAATTCAGCGATCGAGAGGGTCGTGTTTATGAGTCATTAGGATTGCGGCTAGAGCAGATTATGGTTTTGCAGTTTGAGCCGTCATTGCCTCAAATCAAGACTGCTATGGCTACCACGTAAGCTGTACAACAACCTTCATGCACTCCGACTAGCAAGATTTTATCGATTTGAGTTTTAGGTTATCGATAGCGATTGATTGGGAGCATTGGGTGGCAAAAATTCAAAAAATTCAGAGCTTGGAGCCGATTCCGAAGTTGGAATTACTGCTTAATCCCTCGCATTCCTCAACGATAAAATATCCCGTACGGTCTGCGCATATCGATCGTCACTCAACACCGCCACCGAGTCCGAAGCGTCAATTTTGGGCTGTAACGTAGTCCACGATCGGCATCCACCATAAACAGGCTCAAAGGGAATTTCCACCGATTTATTCAATCGAAATACCCGAAGAAAAACCACCGTCAACGCCAAGTTCGGTTTCCATTTCAGTCGCATTTCCGTAAAATCTTCATTCCAGATATGGTGCGGCATCAACCGATCGAGCTGCGTTTGTTCCTTTAACTCATACTGATGCGTAACGATCGCCCAAGCCCCAATGGACACCAAATCGGGATGCCAACCGGGTACAACTGTCGTCACGAGATTTCTATACTGCGGTTTAAGTAACTCCGGTTTCTGATGTTCGTAGGTCGGATATAGCCAAAATGGTCTACTATCCACCTTAAACCCAGCCTCCCGAATTCCGCCCTTCCGCAGCAACACCACTGTTTCTGCGGCAATCAAAGCATCAACAGCCACGGCCCATTCTTTGAGTGCAGCTTGAAATGGCTGTGATAACGGATCTCTCATATCACTTCCCAAATTTCAGAGCGAAAAAAGTCGTGACAAACATAATCAATGGATACAGCACACCCACCAAACCTAGCCAGCCCAAGCCCTGAGCAAAAAGCTTCCCGAGCCTCTTTGAGTCTGCGGCTCCTGCACGATCGCCCGCCGTGGCCATAAACCGAGAACTGAGCGTCAACAGCAATATGCCGCCAATCCCGTAGACCAGACTCCAAGGAAACCAGGTTCGCCGCAATATCCCAGATGGATCGAATCCTTCCACGATCGAAGGCAAAAACAGCAACCCTATAAATTCAGCCGCCACCCAAAGAGTTAAAGACTCAACGAAGTCCCGACGCTGACCTTCTTCCGACGAAAAACGACCCATAATTAATAACTGTTTAAAGTTCAAGTAACTCGAAAACCTTTAGCTTTTCTCAAGCCTCTTCCTGTACTAGAGGGACGATCGCTGCTTTAGCATAGAGGGAGAGTGACAACCTGAACATCTTGCGGAATGATTTGTCTCAAACCACGCTGTTCACACTTTGACATTCTTATCAACTGTAATTGTACTCATCTCTAACTTCATAGAACAGGATTTTTAAAATGACAGCTCACGATTTATTCACTCTTGCCCTCATGCTTAGCCCCGGCTTGCTGCTGTCTACATTAGTCATGGCAGCCTTTGCAGCGGGCGGCTAGTCTCAGCACGATTGTTTTGTTTAAGCTAGCCCAATTTCTGCCAGTCGTTGTTTTAGATAGCGTCCGGCAGTGATGGGTGGGAATTTTACATCGCCATTTATCACACAGCTTGCCAAGGGTGTTAAGTCAGTTTTTGGATGAGGATGCACAAAAAATGGCATGGAAAAACGCCGATCGCGTTGATCATTAGGATTCACCACGCGGTGAGTAGTACTTTTGAGGCGGCCATTGGTTCGCCATTGCAACATGTCACCGCTATCCACAATCACTGATCCGGGCGAGGCATCGATCGGCTCCCAAACCCCATCTCGCAAGAGTTCCAATCCGCTAGCGGTCGCAGTGGGCAACAACGTAATCAAATTAATATCCTCATGGGGTGCCGATCGTAGACTGCCTAACGGCGTAGTTTTTTCCAATGGAGGGTAGTGAATTACTCGCAAAATAGTGTCGCCGCCCGGTTGATAAATCGCACTTAGAGGCTCACCTAAAAAATCTGCGATCGCCGCCAATAAACATTGAGCACAGTGATCTAGTTGTGAATACAACACACTCAAGGTCTGCGAAAATTCTGGGACTTCGACGGGGACAAGGTTCGGCTGTACATCAGGGTTTCCCACATGCCAAAACTCCTTGAGATCCGGATGGGGTGAGTCTTTGGCATGTTCCTGACCAAAGGGCGTAAACCCTCGCTGTCCGTGTAATTCTGGTAAACAATAGCCTTGTTTTACCGACTCTGACAACTCAAAAAAATCTGCCGTCACCGCGTAAGCCCACTGTAATAATTCAGCCTCAATTCCTGCATTCTCCAACACAAAGAACCCGGTCGTACTAAGCGATCGGCCTATTTTCTGGGCAAATTCTGCCGTCCCCACTAACCTAAAATCAATCCGATCGATCAGACTAGAATCCACCATCACTCGCCTCCTAGGGCGTAAACCCGAACTTCTTACGAATGCAACAAGAATGTAACAGTGTGTTAAGGTATGTAGACAAACACCCTTCATCTCCGCAAAGTTTGCGGCCAATCACAATGTTAAATCTTCTCCTCACCACGACTAACGGCGCAGTTCACTCCGAATTTTACCTCGTCCTTTTCAATGCGGTGTATTCCGTTGGCGCTTTGGCAGCAGGCGTTGTCGGTGCGATCGCTTGGTACAACTCAAAGCGTCCTGTCGGTTGGGAAGATCGTGCCCGTCCTAGTTTCATTCCAGCGATTAAAACTGATCTTCCTGAAGAAGCATAGGGTTTATTTGGATTTTTCTTTGAATCTTAAAGTTCTGAACTAAGTTAAAGCGCTCAATGGAAGTCACTACGCACCTTCTGTTGGGCATTTTACTCTTTTCTATATTAGTTCTTTGTATTATTTTTATATGGTACAGAGTGTTCTGCTGCAAAGCTCGAGATCGCTGTAGAAATCTAGTTAGAATAGAGCCAAAGCTGAAGGAGACTTAAATGCCTGATCGTCCCTCACCCTCATCTAGTGCTATTGCTGCCCTTCGGGATGAATTGAATTCATTACTTGATCAGCTACCGATGTCTCCCAATGGCGACTTAATGTTGCAAGCGTTGGCTACACTGACTGAAATTGGTCAAGCTGACACCGATCGGTTAGATTTAAAAATTCTCAGTTCTACCCTTAAAGATGTGGGCCGAGCCTTTCGGACCCTAGCGCCTTATCGTCACGATCGTAAAATTGCTATCTTCGGCTCGGCCCGCACCTCCCCCCAAGCTGCCGAATACCAAATGGCAAAAGACTTTTCAGCCTGTGTCACATCCCAAGGATTTATGGTGATCACGGGCGGCGGTGGTGGCATTATGGAAGCGGGTAATCAAGGTGCAGGCGATGGCAAATCTTTGGGGCTTAACATTGAGTTGCCCTTTGAACAGGGATCTAATGCCTTCATTAACAGCAATGATATGTTGGTGACGTTTAAGTATTTCTTCACCCGAAAGCTGTTCTTTCTTAAAGAAAGTGACGCATTAGCCATCTTTCCAGGCGGCTTTGGCACTCAAGATGAAGCCTTTGAATGTCTGACCCTGAGCCAAACAGGAAAATCGGTTCCGGTTCCTATTGTTCTCATCGACAAACCCGGTGGCGATTATTGGCAAAATTGGGCGAAGTATTTAGAGAAAAATTTACTAGGTCAAGGTTTAATTAATGCCACTGATTTTAGTTTGTTTACCATTACCGATCGGCTAGATGTAGCTTGTGAAGCGATTTCTAGTTTTTATACGGTGTACCATTCTAGTCGTTATGTCGAGGGTAAGTTAATTCTCCGGTTGAAGGCTGTTTTGTCCGATGAGGCGATGGCGGAGTTGAACGATCGATTTAGCGATATTTTGGTGAAGGGGACGATCGATCGCAGTCCCGTGCTACATCAAGAAGTTGACGACGAAAGCTTCACGTTGCCTCGAATTTCGCTGCATTTTAATCAGCGGGATCTTGGTCGATTGTACGAAATGATTAGAGCTATTAATCGGTTGGGAACAGTGGAATTTGCCCATCCTGAACGTAAGTAGCTTTAGAATAATCAAGGAATTGACGCCTCAAACGCCGATCGGCTTATCAATTCCTTAATTCCCGTAAACGACCCGTTTTGGCGTTAATAGCGACTGCATCCGAATCGACCCAAACCCCGATCGCCCGGTTGTCCCCAGTACCACATCTCCCTCTGTAAATTGACAGCGTTGAAAGCGCCCGATCGCATTTAAGTACACCGCCGTGCTCCGAATCTGCTGCACAAACTCTTGACTTGCCCCATAGGATTCCGTCACGATCGAATCCGCATGACCGCTGCTATGAGTATTAATAAATTCTATTGCCCCCGCAATATTTTCTACGCCCCGAAACGCGACCTGCTTGCGAAAACAAGGTTTATTCCAGTCGTCATCCGGCAATCGTTTTACATCTGGAAACTCCGCCACAATTGCATCATCCCCAAAAATCTCAAATCCCTTCGATCGTAAATCAGCCCATAGGCGAACCAAACTGGATGAACTATGTTGCGGGTGGACTAACACTTTTTCAATCGCATTAACGGCCTCAGGTTCGCCCATATGACTCGCCAAAATCATCTCCCGGACTGAATCAACACCGCCCGAAGCTGCCCAATATAAATAACAATTGCCAATCATGGCCTCCATTACACTTGACTTCACCTGTTCTCGGATGGCCGATCGCCAAGCTGGACGACCATAAGCAATCCACTGCCTCACCCGATGAGATTCAGCGCTAAATTCAGGCTTGTCCATCGACAGAATACAGCCATTAGGTAAATGCTGCGACGAGAGTGCATCCTGGCAAATTTGCACTAATGCCGCGTGAGTGTGAGCGTTCTCTAGACTAGGGTAAAGGATAAGACTGTTGGCCGTTTTCAAGCTCATCCCAATGGCCATCGCTGCCACCTCCGTCAACCCCTCATAGGCCAACCCCAGCACTCCCAGAGGCATCCAATGGCATTGTCGAGGACTATAAAACCCCGCCATTTGTCTAAGCGGATCCGGCATTCCTGCAATTAAACTAAATGCCTTAATCCACCGTTGAATGTGTTCTTTAGTCAACCGCAACCATTCGCTAGGGATGGGATTGATCTGAGCATCATCGGCCAGTAATTCTGCACTATTGTGTTGCCAATTTTGCATTGCTTCAAGATCCAGAGTATTGGCTTCTAGAAGCAGATAATAGTTCCGCTCAAAGGCTTGGGCAATGCTACGAATTCCGGTATCTCGTTGTTGGGATGTCATCATTGCCAACTGGTGAGATGCTGCTTGGGCAATGCCGACGCTGTTCATGAAAAAGATCCTCTACTCACATAAAAATTAAGCAGCATAAAAACTAACGACTCAATAGATCAATCACCATCGGAAAACAGACGATCGCCAGAATACAAGCCAGAACCGCCCATTGCCCTGGGAATATCTGGGCCATTATCCAAATTAGAAGGCTCCATAGAATAATGACAAATATCAATATAATCGATCGCTTTAATAAATGCTTGCGGTGCAGGGGTTGCCAGCTTTTCCCATTCCAAGCCAAAATTCGCTTTACTCCAGGCATTCCAGAGACTTGCTCAATGCTCATGCCATCATTAATGATCACATAAACATTGGAACATTTGTTACATCCTAATGCTTCGGTCAGTGCGATTGGAAGAAGTCGGGCATCTCTACGGCAAGGACAAGGATAATCAGAGTTTGGTTCAATTTTCTGCATCATTTAAGAGTGAAAATCTTTTATCGTTGCTTTTACGTGTTTACTTGTCCTTAAAAAGCGGGCGATGGGATTCGAACCCACGACATTCACCTTGGCAAGGTGACGCTCTACCACTGAGCTACGCCCGCATTAACGCGGCATTGTGTTTGGCTGACCGATTAGGTTTGCTTTGCACAAGAGCTATAATCGCAAATCTGGTGGAGTATGTCAACTCTTTTTTTCAGTCTGTTTTGTGGAATCAGATTGGCTCCTCAAGAAATACCATTTTGGCTTTAATTTCCTCATTTTTAATAAATAAAACGATCGGGATTTGAGGCGATCGGGACTTCATCCGAGGCAGGGGAAGTGCATCAATGTCGGCTGATTGCGGCTCGGGTATTGAGGAATGCATCCTTGTTTCTAGACATTCAAGTGGATTTGAAACGGTTACTCTATAATCTTGGAGTCTTCGATTGGGCCAACTTAGTGAGTTAAGAAAATCTTATTTTGGGTAAAGGACAAAATTTAAGCTTTTTTTCCGGAAAATGTTCGATATTCCTGAATCTGTGGCTAGATCTCTAATAGGTGGCATATTTTTGTCCGTTGGTTTCGTTTAAATTTTTTCTTCGTTCTCCTTTGCTCCACCATGACTTTACCTACGCCGCCTGTCCGATCGCTTTTCGAGTCTTTAGCCCACCAGCAGGGTTCGCCGGAAGCGGTCTCTGTTAGCCCAACCACCTTAAAAGGAGTGGTCGCAAGCTGGGTCGATAGCTTAGTGGAACAATCGTGCAGTGCGTTGGTGTGGGCTAAGTTTCCGCGAGGCGAGGCTTGGCAGGCTGAACTCTTGAGATGTATGGCGCTTCTGCCGGACGATCGTCAGGTCTATGCCTTAGGGAGTGCTTCGGATGAGGGGGCCGTTCCTTTGATGGCTCCTCTGGACGAGGATACTATATTGGCTAGCAGCGAGCATCAACCCGTGATGGTTCGGTTGAAGGGAGACAATTCCCTGCGCCGCGAATTCTTTTTTATGGTGGTGTCGAAGGAGTTTTGTGGACTGATTGTGGCTCAGCGGGTCAAGGTAAAGCGCGTGTCGTCAGAACTGGCCGCAGAATCGATAGTGGATGGGATCGATCGGCGAAACATGTTGATGGTGTCCTGTGCGATGGGCTGGGCTGAGGTGCAGCCACTTCTGAAGCTTCTAGAATCGATTTTAGAAACTCAGACCGAAGAAATTTCAGAGGGAACACTAGCTGAAATGATGATCGCAGGGTGCTTGGAGAGATGGCGATCGCAATTGACGGCGTGGAATTTGGCAGAAGATATTGAGGCCGTGGCTCCAGTCGCAGCGGGTTTGATAAACCGTCAAATCTATCGCCAAGAAGATCTTTGGCAGCGGATGATGGTGCATCGAAAGCAGTCTGAGACGGTCGATCGGTTGCAGAGGCAAAATAAAGTGTTGCTACAGACCGTCCGATCGAAGGATGAATTCCTGAGCACCGTCGGGCAAGAGTTGCGAACGCCATTGACCAATATGAAAACGGCTTTAACGCTGTTGAATTCCCCCAATCTTAAGCCGCCTCAACGACAGCGTTATATGGAGTTGCTAGTTCGTGAGTGCGATCGGCAAACGTCCTTAATTCGGAGCTTATTAGATCTTGTTAACCTCGATCAAATGGGCGAACGAGAGACACTTCAGGCCATTTTCCTATCTGATGTGGTGCCGGGAGTAGTGAGTACTTATCAACCATTAGCGGAAGAAAAAGGGGTGCGGCTGGCTTACACGATTCCCGACGATTTGCCTCCGATCGCTTGCTTAGTCCCTTGGCTACGACAAATTGTGATGGGGCTGATGCACAATGGCGTTAAATTTACACCTCCCGGCGGCCAAGTGTGGGTGAAGGCGAAGCAGCAAGGAGATTTTTTGCAACTGGAAATTAAAGATACTGGGATTGGTATTTCGGTTCAGGAGATTCCGAGGATCTTCGATCGGTTTTATCGGGTGCGGCAAGTCAGTGGTACAGATGTTGGCGGGGCTGGGTTAGGGCTGACAATAGTACAGCAGTTGTTATTGCGTTGTGGCGGGTCTATTTCGGTAAAAAGTCGGCCCGGTGAAGGATCTGTTTTTAGTGTGATGATGCCGATTTATGTGTATCGCGAATAGAGGTGTATCGCGAATAAAGAATGGCTCTCTAAGGTCGTGATAGATGTCGTGATAGATTAGGGCGTGCAGTTTAATACTTGAGTTTATGACCACTACATTGACAGTGACGGCGGACCAAATTCTAGCTGTAAATACGCTTGATGCAGAAGCTGTGATCGATCGTCTGATGGCCGATTGGCGTGAGCATGAGAAGCAGGTCAAATTTGAGATTGTGTTTCCCCGTGAGGCGACGGATCCCCGTGAACTTTCTGAAATTGCTGAAATTCGGCTGTGGTTTATTCGGCTTGATGCAAAATATCCGGGGTTGCCGTTGCTATTAGATTGGCAGTCTGGAGAATTGGCGCGATATGTGGCAATGTTGGTACCGCACCAGTTTCATCCGAAGGACGGGATTCAGTTCAACCCGGAGGCGTTGGAAATTTTTGTCATGCACAAAGTGTTTGTGGTGTTGAACTGGTTACGATCGCAAGATATTTCAGGCCGATCGAGGGTACAGGGGATGACTCAAATGCTGGGCTATGAGCTGGATGATGAGTTTTTTAAAGTGTTGGGATTTTAGAGGAGTGACCTTGATGATTAGAATTAATGGTGTTGGCTATGGCTCAGGCTCTCGGACCATCAACCGCACAATTAGCGCCGCCTGTGATTCAATCGGGACCAAATGCCGAGACAACACTAGATCTGCGTCTGCCCGATCGGCTGGAAAAACTATTTGAGCAATACACTAAAATGACCGACAAGCAGGCTCCAACCAAAAAATCTGCTAAATGCAAAACCAAGGGAGCTAGAAAAGAATGACAAAAGATTTAACTTCATCCCCCCTCGATCGGCAAAATATTCTCAATAACCGTTATGCGATCGAAAAAATAGAAGAACATCTAGGACTAGGCGGCACCTATTACGAAGAAGAATTACTCTTTACCAAACAACAACTTGTTGAAATTTTTGGGATCAGCGAAAGCACGATCGAAAAATACCTCACTAGCCATAGTGAGGAACTGAGTGCTAATGGATACAAAGTACTACGTGGGCAGAAGTTGCGAGAATTTAAGGACGCTACGGATGGTACCGTAACTGATTACGGTACCAAGACTACAGTCTTAGGCGTGTTCACCTTTCGAGCTACCCTCAATCTCGCAATGGTCTTGGTCGAGAGCGATCTAGCTCGCGCCATACGATCGCGCATCTTAGATATCGTCATTGACGTAATGGCAGAACGGGTAGGCGGCCACACTAAGTACATTAACCAGAGAGATAATAATTACTTGCCTGCTGCTTATCAAGAATTTAGTTATCGTAAGACTTTTACTGATGCTCTTTATAATTACCTACACATGGGCAATTTTAAGTATGGCATTTACACCAACAAAGTGTATCAGATTGTTTTCCGGGAGAACGCAGAAGAATATAGACAGATTTTAAACCTTAATAAGAATGATAGCCCCCGTGACACCATGTATGCCGAAGTGCTCAAGGCAATTGCCAGTTTAGAAAATGGTTTGGCAGCAGACCTGAAAACCGAGTCAGAAAGGTTAGGACGAAAACTGAAACAGGTAGAGGCTGATGCATTATTTGAAGCGGTCGAAGGAAACCCCTATCTAAAACCCATCATTGACGATGCCCGCATCAAAATGGCTAGTCGCGATTTAGGCTTTCGGGATGCTCTGCATCAAAGGCTAGAAACATACATCCAAAGTGTTCCAGAAAGTGACTTTGAGAAATTTTTAGGGGAAGCCAGCCGTTCTTTAGAAGAGCAACTTTCCGATCCGGCTCTTTTGGCCGTATTCAAACGTTTGAAGGATCGGTAATCCATGGCAGCGAAGTTTTTTTACTTTGACATCCACTATGCGATCGAGCTACATGATTGGATTATCGAAAAATCAGGAGGCTTTCCGGGTGCTAATAAGCTAAGTTTATTGGAGAGCGCACTAGAACATATCCAAAACGATCTCTATTACCCTGACATTCACCATAAGTTGACTCACCTGGCTTTTGCGATCAACAAGTTTCATGCTTTTAATGATGGAAATAAACGCTCTAGTATTGAATTGGGAGCTTATTTTCTCAAAATCAATGGTTACGATTTTTTAGTAGGAAAGTTTGTGCTAAAAATGGAAAATATCGCTGTATGGCTCGCAGAAGGAAAAATTTCCAAAGAGCTTTTGGGTGAACTAATTGAGTCTCTTATCTTTGAGGAAGATTTCAGTGAAGAACTCAAGTTGAAGTTGGCGCTGGCTGTCATGTACGATGCTGATTTTAATGGGTAGCCCGCCGATCGCCGATATGTATGGCCCCGATCGCGATTCAGCAACTAAAATAAATGCCTGCCCCAACAACCTCGGGATGCGCCCCATGCAAGAACTAGGCAAAAGTCGAGCACTCATGTTCATCGCCCTCGACAAACTAGAGAACCAAAATCTCAAACAAGCCATCATTGTCGTACCCGAAGAATCGATCGGGGTCAGCTTCCACAATGAACCACTGACACAGTTCGGTTTCTGGGCCGATTGGCAAGTCGAACCCCAATGGAACTTTTGCGACGCACCGGGCAGCGATGGCGGCAAGGTGAACGCGATAAAGTCACCGCAGCCCTGAGAGACCCCGCCCAGAAGAACAACCGCGATCATGTGGACATCATTATCGCCCTCGGCATGGCCAAAGAAGGCTTCGACTGGATCTGGTGTGAACATGCCCTAACGATCGCTTCGGCAATCCAGTAAAGTCGAAGGAGTGGTTTCTCGTTCCCCTGAAAGTCATTGATGAGGTGATTGAAAAAATCAAGGAAGGAACCATTGAACAAGTCCGATATGATCCGAAGACAGCAAGTCTTACGCGGCTCTGACTAAAACAAAACGTCAGTTATCATTAGCTTAAGTTTTAACTCCTGTGAGGC